>JBGUNW010000165.1:0-1586 GCA_045117555.1 Eubacteriales bacterium | reverse complement strand
GAGAATAGTATTAGTTTTTCGCGGATAGCCTGCGGCGCGTCCGCAGGATTGTCCAGCGCCTGCACCGCCTGCTCCATCGGGCACAGTCCCGTGCCGCTGCGGTTGATGATGTTATCCGTCAGCGTGCCGTATGCCGTGCGGATACCGCGGCTTTCCAGCAGCGTCTTGGCAGGCAGGCTCATCACCTCGGCATACACCGCCTGCACACCCAGCAGCACATACAGCATTGCCGCCGCCTTGCCGACAATTTTGTCGGCGGCACAGGCGCCCTGCCATTCATCTGTTTCCGTCAGCGCCAGCAGCGGCACAATGCCGCGCTCCTCGCTGAAGGTTACATGTCCTTCGCTGCACAAAAACAGCGTGTAGCCGCCGCGCCGCAGCATTTCCTTTGCGTAGGTAAGCTCATCGAGCATGTTGAAACCTCCTATTGTGTGGTTTTATTATTATAACACCGCACAAAAGCAGCGTCAACCGCGCGATTAAGAGAAAAGTTTTGCAAAAACCAAAAAGAAAGATTGCAATCCGGCGCAAGCTATGTTACAATAAGAGCAAGTTTAGCAATTAATCAACTATAAGAATATATAAAAAGGAAGTGTTTGTCAATGAAAAAGATAATCGCAGCAGCCCTGACCTTGCTTTGCTTAACCTGCGCGGCTGTTTCTGTTGTGTCCGCGGAAGACATTTATTACGTGCGCGGCGACGCCAACGGCGACGGAGTGGTCAATGTAAACGATGTAACCGCTGTGCAGCGCTATGCGGCAGAGCTGGAGGGTCTGAATGAAACCTGCCGAAGAGCGGCAGATGTTAACCGCTCCAACGTGGTTGACATGGATGACGCCACGGCGATTCAGCGCTATTTGGCGGAATATAAAGACAGTTATAGAATCGGCAAAACCTCCTACTATGATCCCTACGAGCTGCCGGTGGTACCCAATCATTAATTGACAAAACAGGATTCGGCACCCGCCGAATCCTGTTGCTCTATGCAAAGCAGTTGAATTTTTGCAGTGTGTCCGTTATAATAGAGTAAAAAACTTTCGGAGGGTTCGCTATGGGTTTAAATTTCAGAAAAAGTATTTCCCTGTTCCCCGGCGTCAAGCTGAATCTCAGCAAGGGCGGCGCCAGCATCAGCGGCGGCGTGCCGGGCTTGCGTAAAAGCATCAACACCAAGGGGCAGGTGACCACCACGGCAAGTATTCCCGGCACCGGCATTTATTACACCGATAAAAAGAAAATCGGCGGCAGCAAGAAAAAAGCCGACAAGGAAAAGGAAAAAAAGACCAAGGCGGCAAAGGAAACCAAAGAAGCCAAGACAACCAAAACCAAGGCGGTGCAGCCTGCAGTGCAGGAGGAAGCGGCGCCCGTTCAGCAGGCGGTGCCTGCGACAAGAACAACGCCTGCCTACACAACGCGCCCGACGTCCTCCTATGCGCCGCCCTACAGCAGCGCGGCGGTGCCCGATTTGACGAAGCAGGTGGACGCCAATGCGCTGAAAACCATTCATAAAATGGCGGACGACACCGTGGAGTGGGAGGAAATCGTCAATTCGCCCAATCCGCCCGACAGCTCCTATAATCCGCAGATGT
>JBGUNW010000164.1:0-4548 GCA_045117555.1 Eubacteriales bacterium | reverse complement strand
AGCCATTCAAGGGTTTTCTCACACGCTTACGCGTGTTGCGACAAGGAGAAGCGCGACGCAAACGACTGGACGCCTAGGGTTTTCTCACACGTTTGCGCGTATTGCGACCAGTGGCGCCTACTTAACGACTTGGGTATTTTCACGCTTACGCGTGTTGCGACGAATGTCGTCGAGAAAGAAGTTACAAACGCCTAACGGGGTATTCTCACACGCTTGCGCGTGTTGCGACGGCAAAGACGTCGTAATTTGTGGGGGTTTTCTCGCGCTTACGCGTGAGTTGCGACAAAAGGGGGCGTGATTAGGGCAAGTTTCGTATCCAAGGTATTTCCACGCCTACGCGCAAGTTGCGACGAAGGTCTTCGACGGCTGGGGGCTGAGAACGAAGGGTATTCCCACACACACGTGTAAGTTGCAACGAAATAAAAGCGTTTCAGAAAACAGCGGACGCAGGGTTTCCCCACGCTAACGTGTAAGTTGCAACATACGTTCGACGAAATCAAAGCGTTAGACGACGAGGGTCTTCTCTCGCTTACGAGTGAGTTGCGACGCTCTCACAATCCGTAAGAATCACGCCCTTCGGCTTGGGTCTTTTCGCGCTTACGCGTGAGTTGCGACTTCGGTCCTATATAGCGCCCTAGCGACTTCCTTAGGGTCTTCTCACGCGCTCGTGTAAGTTGCGACAAGGCTGGTTGAAATATACCGACTGGCGCGAACAGGGCTTTCTCGTGCATACGCGCACGTTGCAACAACGTCAAGGAAGGATACTTTCATTGTTTCAGCACGGGTGTTCCCACGCACACGCGTGAGTTGCAACGCGATCGCCGACGAAAACGATCACGGGCAGGAAAACGGGTCTTCTTCCACATACGTGTAAGCTGCAACTGCGCATATAGTCGAGAAGCCGAAGAGCCATAAGGGGTTCCCCACGCACACGCGTAAGTTGCAACAACGGCTCGAAGCCTCGACGAATCGCAGGGTATTCTCGCGCACACGCGCAAGTTGCAACCGAACCTTTTGAACGGCAACTCGAACGCGATTATGGGTATTTCCACGCACACGCATAAGCTGCAACGGCAAAACCCTCGGCGCTTTTAAGAACCCCGTATCGTTTGAGAGAACCCTCTGTTGGGCATAGACGACCTCGCATTGCAACTAACGCGTAAGCTGTGAGATTATTGCTACCTTATCTCCGAAGAGACTGGTCAGTGCATTTCTGCTAGACCGTAGTGCAACATTGGGGCGAACCCACGCCCCCTCCATGGCAGAATATATAATTCCATGGGCAAAGGTCCTGATATTGCTATCGCCAGACCTTCTAACGTGTTCCGCATCTCTGCGGAAAGCCGCCGGTAGGACTCGAACCTACGACCTCCTGTGTACAAAACAGGCGCTCTACCAACTGAGCTAAGACGGCTATTGACGGTTACTCTCTTTATTCGTCTGAAACGAATTCGGTTAGGATTTCGTTCCACTCTTCTTCCGTTATGTTACGTCCGACATAGACGTGCTTTATCGCGTTCAAAACGACGGATTCGTGCGAATACCATTGAAACGGACGAATTTGAATCGCGTTCTTGAAGGATTCCGCAAGCGACGCCGCCTCCGATCCGCTTAGAAACTCTTTTGTCGCAAAGCTTATCGTGAAAGAATCTTCTTTGATCGCTGAATAAAAAGATTTGCAGTATTTAACGACAATTTCGCTTGTTTCTCGCGTCAGAACTGCGCAAAAATGTTTGACCAACTCTTTAACGAGTTTTGGACGCGCTATTTCACGATAATGGGCGAGTCCGTAAACCCACGCGTCGAGCGCCCCTTTGAGCGCGTCTGAACATAGCGCGCTACACGCTACGCTACGGCAATTTCCGCACTTCTTGAAATCGCGTGTGTAAGAAAGTCGCCTTGTCCAAAGAATCGTGTCGCGAATGTCGTTGTCAGAAAGCTCGACGATTTTGGACATTTCCCAAACGACCATGCCTACGAAAACTTCCCACGGAACAGGTTTATCGTTATCATACGGCACGAAGTAGGGCAAATGAGGACCGTCTTCCGACTCGCAACGCCAAAGTCTCTGCGTCACGCGTTGATCTAATATCGCCTCCGCTTCTTCCTTGGTAAGAATCCCGTCTTCACGACGCGGCGATTCGTCCGTTCCGCGCCAGTTGTTCGTCCCTTTCATACTCGCGCAATACCACAGGTATTCCTCGAACGTTACCGTCGCGTCAGGGTACGGTTTTACAAGCGCAAACGTCTCGCTTATGAGATTATCGACGATTAGCGTCCAATGGTTCGGAAAGGGGAAACACTTAGCGGCAAATGAAATCTTTTTCAAAATCTCTTTCGCGGCTTCTTCCGAAACAAGTCCGCGAGAATCTTCCGAAGCAACTTGCTCGTTCTTAACCGTATCGGTTTTTTCGCTTTCTTCCTCGTCTTGTTCCAGTCCCAACTTCTCTAACGTTCCTATCGCAAGTCCGATAATGTTTCGCGCTTTAACGAGACTGTCCACGGTCGCTTTCGCGTTCTTCTCGAACTTTGCGCGATTCATCGCGTCGTCGTAATATCGCAAAAGAGCCGTTCGAGCGTCGTCAAGATAATTCCCGACTCCGACGCAGATTTCGCCAACGTCGTCGCTTTCAACGCCGTGTCGCGCTATACGATCGCTTAAATGCAGAAACTTTTGCTCTTTCTTTTCAGGCTCTTTTTCGTTCACTGCATTAACCTTTTCTTTCTCTAAACGCCGCCGATAGGACTTGGACCTATAACCTCCGGATTAACTATCCTGCGCAGGGTCCGACGCTCTTCCAAATTGAGCTACGGCGACAGACGACGTTCTTTCAGTCGTTTTTTTTATCGTCGCCGCCGAGACTCGAACTCGGAACCTTCGGCTGTCGGAGTTATCCGACAGGTCGTCCAACGCGCTTGCCCTTGCGCTACGGCGACGTGTTTGCGACGTTCTTTCAAGCGTCGCTTGTTTCCGCTTTTTCAGCGCTCTCTACCGTTTCTTTCTCTTGCTCCGAATCTTTCGTTTCCTCAACGTCGGAAAGTTCGACAAACCCTTCGCGATACGTCTTGAGCCAACTTTCCAAGAGCATCCGCACTTCGGCAAGTTGCTGGACGATAAGCGTCAGTAGGAAGAACAGAAAGAACCACGCAAGCGCCAGTAGAATACCGCCGATCATAAGAACCCTCTCTTAGAAAAGTTTCCGCGATTTAAAGCCTTTGGAACCGTCGCAAATGAGACGCTTCATTTCCGCGTCAAGCTTATTCGATTCCTCTTTCGCCGCTTTCGTCTGCGCTTTTAAATCTTCTAGTTCCAGCGCGACCGTTCGCGCCTTTTCAAAGACTTCCCGAAGCGCCGCTTCCCACGCGAGACGGTCTTCTTCCTCTTCCCGCGTTTCCTTTTCCGTTTTCTTCTCCGCCATGCCTAACCTTTCATAAAGTTCGTCCGCTTGCGCTTTGTACAAGTGTTCCGAATCGACCGCTTCCCGAATCAACCTTGCGACCTCTTCGCGTTCCTCTTGCGTCTGCGCTTCGTCGATTTGAACCGCAAATGTTTCTTTGATTCCTTCGCGCCAATCGTCTTCTTGCGTATTCTGCGCTATCATTGTCGCTATCCTTTATGCTGCTTATTGCGTTCCCGCGAACGCCGACGTTTATTGTTGGTCTGGATCGCCGCTATGATTTCCTGAAACCATAGCGGCGCGCCCTGCTGTATCTTCTCGCGGATTCTCACGACGCGCTGCTTAATCCGCTGTCGCGAAACGCCTAACTCTTTCCCAATCGCGTCTAACGTCATTCCGTCGCGCAATCCCTGTATCACGACGCGTTCTTCCGGTAGGAAGTTTAGCTTCGCGATAATCTTGTTGATCGCGGCGCGTTCGTCTTCGTCGTCGTAACGCTGCATTGCGAGTTCGCCTTCGTCCGTCGTCGCGACCGACGATATGTACGACCAGTCGTCCTGCGTCGCAATTTCGACGTCGTTGATCGTGTCCGGCGTATGACCGCCGCACATCCCGTTCTTCCGCAACGTTCTCTGCGCCGCTTTCAACGCCGCGCTGAATATGAAACTCGCCTGACCGCGATAGGAAAAACTTGAATCGAGCGGCGTCGCAAAACATTCCGCATAAGCGTCGCCGATAAGTTCGTCCATAAATTCTTCGTCGAATTTGCCGCCGAAGACGGTTAAAACGGCGCATTTAGCGACGCGACTCCGCGCTTCGTCGGGGAATTTGCCCGTCTCGTTCGGGTCGATTCCAAACTTCTGGTAAAACTCCTCGTCCGTCGATCTGATTGCTCCGAACTTCATCGAAAACGTCCTTTCAACTACTCTGTCGCTGTATTTGTTTTTTTAAGGCAAAAAACAAACGCCGCAACCGTTTCGTTGTTTTCGTTTCGATTACGGCGTTGAATATATCACAAAAAACAAAATATCGATGGGGTGTTTTTTGTTTTTTTGTTATTTTTTTGAAGAAATTTTCTTCGACGACGTTTGAGCGGTCGTCGGCTGCGTCTGGACGCTCTGTGCGGTCTGTTCCGTAAACTTCGCTAGGG
>JBGUNW010000163.1:0-2743 GCA_045117555.1 Eubacteriales bacterium | reverse complement strand
CTGCTTTTTCCAAGTGGGAAATTGGCGCAAATTCTGCGCGGCCGCCCGTTTTATGAACTTGATTTTCTCGTTGTCTACTGCGCGGCGGGGCGGAATGGGGTCGGCAGGATCCTTTTCACGGTAGTTCCGCGTTTTCACTTCTACGAAAACGACGGAAAAAAGCGATTCGGCAATCAGATCGATCTCATATTTTCCGGCGCGATAGTTGCGGGCTTTGATCCAATATCCGCGCCGCATAAGATAGCGCGCGGCTTTTCGCTCGCCCAAGTTGCCGATCTCTTTTGTCGTCGGCTTTGAAAAATCACGACCCATGTTTTTCCTCGTTCAAAAAGCGAACGAACAGCTTGCGGTGGATCGGCGAGGCACCATACTTTCGGAGCGCATCCATGTGCGCTTTGGTACCGTAGCCCTTGTGCCTGGCAATGCCGTATTGCGGGTAGGCGCGATCCAGTTCCTCGCAAAGACGGTCACGGTGGACCTTTGCAAGGATCGAAGCGGCCGCAATACTGGGGGAAATGGCGTCGCCGTGAACCACCGCGCGTGCCGGAATGGGGAAGTCACGCGCAATATTGCCGTCGATCAAGGCATAATCCGCCGGGATTTGCAGGCCGGCAATGGCGCGGCGCATGGCAAGCAGGTCGGCTTCCAGAATATTTAATCGGTCAATTTCTTCCACGCTCGCTTCCGCAATGCAAAAGGCAAGTGCTTTTTCCTGAATTTCGTCAAAAAGCAGATCCCGCTTTTTCGGAGTCAGTTTTTTGGAGTCGTTCAATCCTTCGATCACGGCGTCGGGCGGGAGAATGACCGCCGCGGCCACTACGGGGCCGCAGAGCGGGCCTCTTCCTGCCTCATCTACGCCGCAAATTGCAAGATACCCTTTTGCTCGAAGCTCGTTTTCAATCGTTTGTTCCAGCATCGGAATTTCCTCCTTGCTTTTCGGAAACGCGATCCAGCGTGATCCGGCCGATCTTTGCGGCGCGAAATTCGTCCAAAAGCACCGCGGCGGTGCGCTCGGTGTTGATCTCGCCGCCACCGACCAGAAAGCCGCGCTTTTTGCCGATTTTCAAAAACAAATCATAATTGGGAAGCGCAAAATCTTCTTCGGTAAGTTTGTATCTTGCCGCCAGTAAATCGGGGTAGAGGACTCGGAGTTTTTTGCAGAGCAGAACGGCAAGACCTTCGGTGTCCAGAATATCATCTTTGATCGCGCCGGTCAGCGCAAGATTTTCACCTACGCGCTGATCCTCGAATTTCGGCCAAAGAATGCCCGGCATATCCAAAAGGTCAACGCCGATGGAGGTGGTGACCCATTGTTTTTCGCGCGTTACGCCGGGGCGGTCTTCCACTTTTGCTTTTTTGTTGCCCGAAACGCGGTTGATGAGCGAGGATTTGCCCACGTTCGGAATGCCGAGCACCATGGCGCGCACGCGCCTGCCGTCCATTCCTTTTTCCCGGTAGCGGGCAAGCTTTTCGGAAAGAAGCGATTTGACCGCTCCTTCAATTTTATTCATTCCTTCGCCGCTCACGCAGTCGGTCAGAATGGGATAGACCTCTTTTTCGGAAAGGCGAGAAAGCCATACCTTGTTTTGCGCGGGGTCGGAAAGGGAACACTTGTTGAGCAATACCAAGCGCGGCTTTCCCTCGGTCAGGCGCAGGATTTCGGGGTTGCGTGACGAATTGGGAATGCGCGCGTCCAGAAGCTCGATCACAAGGTCAACGTTTTTCAGGTTTTCCGAGATCAATCTGCGGGTTTTGGCCATATGCCCCGGAAACCATTGGATTTGTTCAAAAGCCATGTTTGCTCCTTTTCGTTAAAAGAAGGTAAACGGGGAGAAACGGAAAACCACCTTGCCGAGAATGCAGTTTTGATCCACAAATCCCACCGAGGTTCCGCGGCTGTCGTTGGAATGGTTGCGGTTGTCGCCCATAACGAATACGCATCCTTCGGGAACTGTGGTTTTGAAAATGCCGGTAGAAATAAATTCCCCATTAGTGAACTGTGGCGGAAACAAATCGTAGTCAACTTCGCCAAGTTCTGGCGTTCTTGGATCTTTTAGTTCAAAATAGCGGTGCGCGTCGGCATATTCCACGCCGTCTACCGTAATGGTTTTGGCGTTGGTGTCGATCACAACTTCCTGCCCGCCAACGGCGATGACGCGCTTGACAAGCGTTTTTTCCATGCCTGCTTCCGGCTTTGTCATGTGAAAAACGATAATATCATCCTGTTTTGGCGTATAGAACGCCGAGCGCAGAAGCAGTCGTTGCCCCTGTTGCAGCGTGTCCTCCATAGAGGGACCTTCCACCTGGCAAATGCGGAATCCGAACGTAAAAAGCACAATGACGATAAAAACCGCCCACGCAAACATTTCAACATAGTCGAATAAGACCTCCGAAACCGAGCGCGCTTTTTTTTCGGGCAATGCTCCGGCCGGCTCGGTCAGCGGTTCGGGATTCCTGTTTTGCGGATCGTTCATACAATGTGGCTCCTTTCCTGTTTTTTCGGGATCCTTTTATCAAATCAGGTCGGAAATCTGCTTTTCGGGGTTTGTAAGTAAATCCATCAAGCGATAGCCGCAGGGAAGATAAAAGCTCTTTTGGGCGGCGGTTTCTTCGTTAAAGGTTGAAACGCCGGATTTCGGTTGATTTGAGGAATAGATGAAAAAGGGAACCGGGTCGATCGTGTGCGTGCGCAGGCGGATCGGCGTTGGGTGATCGGGCAGGACCATTACACGGAAGGGCTCGC
>JBGUNW010000162.1:0-1653 GCA_045117555.1 Eubacteriales bacterium | reverse complement strand
ACATCGCGTTGGTTCTTCGGGCGAGTGGAAGGACGGCACCGAGGTTACGGGACTCAAGCCGGACAGCGATTATACTCTCTCCTTCCGCGCCAAAAACGAGGTGACGACGGGGGCGGAAAATACCTTTTCGGTGCATACCCTTCGCGCTCCCGTTGACAAAAAGGATCTGGAGATCGAGTTTGACCGTACGGCGGGCACGCTTTCGGTCGCTTCTTCCGTCCGAGATCTGGAATACCGCTTGTTGTCCTCTTCCGGTGACCCTCTCAACGAGGAGTGGGCGCCTTTGGGGGAATTTGAAAAACTGGATAAGGACGCCACCTACCTTTTGCAGGTAAGGCTCGCGGCAAGCGAGGGCGTGGCGGCGTCGGAGATCGCTGAGATCACGATCGATACGCACGAAAAAAGAGATCCGTTCAGCTTTGCCAAACTGTTTACGGACGGATTTTTGTTCGTGGTGGGCGGCGCGCTTTTGGTCGCCGCGGTCATTTTGCTCGTCTTCTTCGTCAAATGGAAGAAGAAGTCGGACAGGGAAGAATTGGGAGGAGAATAAGATGGGATACCTAAGCGCAAACTTGTTGGGGGCAGCCGTTAAAAAGATCGTGGGAGGCTTCACCTTGAAGCAAATGATCGCCATCGGCGTCGTGGCTGCGCTGGCGATCCTCGTCGGCGTGCTGATCGGCGCGCTTTGCTTTTACCGCGCCGGCATCCGTAAGGGAAAGAGACAAGGCTTGAAAGACGCCGTTTCCATCGCGATGAAAAAGGCGGAGGAGAAGGCTTCCGCCATCGTCAAAGAGAAAGAAGCCGCCCTTGTCGAGAACCAAAAACTCAAGCAGGAACTCTCCGCTTTGAAAAAAGACGCTTCCGCTCAACCCCCGAATGATCCCGCTTAACGCGCTCGCATGCGCATGCGCGCGATTTTAGAAAATATTTTTTGCCAAAACAAAAATATTGCAAAATAGGGCGTAAAAAACATTGACACGCCGTTTTGCGTGTGATAAACTATGCTTGCACTCTTCGATAGACGGGTGTAATTTTTTTGGAGGCGTCAAAGGTTATGGCAGCAAAAAAAGAGAATCGTATGAAGATCACCTTGGCTTGCACCGAATGCAAACAACGCAATTATAACGACTATAAGAACAAGAAGAACACTCCCGACAGGATCGAACTGATGAAGTATTGTCCGTTCTGCAAGAAACACACCCTTCACAGAGAAAGCAAGTAAAAGGTGGGAACTATGAAAGGAGCAGTAAAAACCGCTACCAAGAAACCCAATTTCTTTCAGAGAATGGGGAAAGGGATCAAAGAGATCATTTCCGAATTGAAGAAGGTCAGCTGGCCGACGTTTGCCAAAGTGATGGCGGAGACGGGTATCGTTCTCGTCGTCGTACTCTTCTTCCTTTTGGTCATTTTGGGATTTGACAGCCTTCTCTCCTGGCTCTTCAGTTTGTTGGTGAAATAATTATGGAAAAAATCACGGAAGTCAAGAGCGAAACCGAACCGAAGTGGTACGTCATCCACACGTATTCCACCTACGAACTCGCCGTGCGAGACAACATCCTCAAGATGGTTGAAAATACCGGCTTGCAGGATCAGATCTTCGACGTGGTCGTGCCGCAGGAGGAAGAGGTCGTGGAGACCAAAACCAAGCGTAAG
>JBGUNW010000161.1:0-16639 GCA_045117555.1 Eubacteriales bacterium | reverse complement strand
CCGAGAGCAGCTCGCGCATAGAGGTTGGCTCTTTCTTTTTTTTGGACTCCATGCGGTGCAGAATGCCGACGATCTTAATATCCACCGGAATGATCGGCTTTGCGATCATAGGGGCAAAGACGGCCTTTTCCAGTTTGGGGCGGCTTTCGTTTGCGGCAATAATGCGGCGAACGGCCAAAAGGAGCGAGGTGACCTGTTGGTCGGCAACGTAGGTGGTGTCAATCGAAATTTCGTCGGTATCCTTCACCATGCGTCCGCTGTAAACTTTGAACAGTTCGGCCATTTTTTTGGCGGCTTCCTTGGCCTGCTGGTAGCGGCGCAGGGCGTCGGCAAGATCGGCGCGCGGGTCGTTTTCATTCTCCTCGTCGCGCGGCAGGAGCATTCGGCTTTTAATGAGCATCAGCTCGCTGGCCATAACGATAAATTCGCCGGCAACGTCCATATCCATGCTTTGCGCCTCGCGCAGGTATTCCAGATATTGGTCGCAGATAATGGAAATGGGAATATCCTCAATTTTCATTTTGTTCTTTTGGATCAGGGTCAAAAGCAGGTCGAGCGGCCCTTCAAACTGATCCAAACGGTAGGTGATAGCTTCCATGAAAACTCCTTTGGAAAGGGAAATCGATTCAAATCAACGCTTTGAAAATGCCGTTGGCAATGGGATAGGCGATCAGATCGGTCAGTTTGTCGGCAACCCAGGAAAAGGGAGAAACCGGCAAGAGATAGGAGCAAAGGATCAGCACCGCGAGCAACCCGTAAAGGATATACCGCTCGTATTTCATAACGGCAAAGTAGGCGCGCTGGGGCAAAAAGGCAAACAGAACGCGCGAGCCGTCGTAGGGCGGCAGGGGGATCATATTGAAAATTGAATAAACGAAGTTCAACATCGCGGCAAGCATAAAAAAGATGGCACACCAATAAAGCAGTTCAAGCCGAAATCCAGACGTACTGCTTTGTGCTGCGTGAGCATAGAACCCCCAAAGCACGCCGTAGATCGCCGCGTTGATCGCGCCCAACAAAAAGTTGGTCAAAGGACCGGCAAGCGCAACAAGCGCGAATCCCCACTTCGGGTTTTTAAAATAACGCGCGTTCACCGGCACCGGCCTTGCCCAGCCGAAGCCGAAGAGCATTAAAACCAAAAATCCGAGCGGATCAATGTGTTTGCGGGGGTTCAGGGTCAGCCGCCCCATGTTCCGCGCGGTGGGATCGCCCAGTTTGAGCGCCACAAAACCGTGCATCAACTCGTGGATGGAGAGCGAGAACAGAATGATCGGCAATAAGAGAATGAATTGGATCAGAGTGCTTTTGAAATCCCGACTTCCGATCAGGTTAATTAACATAGGGGGGGGATTCTCCTTTTTCAAAAAAAGTAAAAGGCGGTTAAAACTGCACGCCTGCAAAAAATCCGATTTGCCGCCGCAGCTCCTCTTTGCCCTCGCCGCTTTGGGCGGACAGAAAGAGGACGGGCGTATCGGCCGGAATGAGCGGGTGATTTTTCAAAAGCGCTTCGGTTTTGGCTCGCTCGGTTTTATTAAGCTTATCGCATTTGGTGGCAACCACCAAAAAGGGAATGCCCGTGCGGTTCAGAAAATCCAGCATTGTTTCGTCGTCCTTCGTCGGGCCGATCCGGCTGTCAACAAGTTGTGCCACCAGTTTCAGGCGGTCAATGTTGCGGTTAGCGGTAAAATAGCCGTCGGTAAGTCCCGACCAGCGTGCCTGATCCTCTTTCGTCCGCTTGGCAAAGCCGTAGCCGGGAAGATCGACGAAAAAAAGCTTGCCGTCCAGATCATAAAAATTGACGGTAATGGTCTTGCCGGGCGCGGAACTGATGCGCGCCATGGATTTGCGGCCGAGCAGAAGATTGATGAGCGAGCTTTTGCCCACGTTCGACCGCCCGGAAAAGGCGACCTGCGGGATCGGGTCGGCGGGAAATTGTTTCGGCGTTCCGGCACTGACGCGCAGGGTTGCTTTGTTCAGGTTGATTGCCATGGGATTGCTCCTTTTTTGTAAATCGATCAAATATGAATTTGCGTTCCGTTTCCCGGGTGCTGCGGGATATAAAGGGGCGCGCTCTGTTTTTCCGCGGATTCGGTTTGCGCGGCCGGCCTTTCGACCGGCAGGAGCGCGTTTTCCAATACGTCCGCCGCCGTGCGGCAAAAGACAAATTGCAAATTGTCGCGCGCCAGCGCGTCGATCTCTTCCAGATCGCGCCGGTTTTCCTCGGGAACAAGAACGATTTTCGCGCCGGCGGTATAGGCGGCCATTGTTTTCTCTTTCAAGCCGCCGATGGGAAGCACTTTTCCGCGAAGACTGATCTCGCCCGTCATGGCAACGCTATGCTTGACGGCGCGACCCGAAAGGGCGCTGACCAGCGCGGTTACCATGGTCACTCCCGCCGAGGGACCGTCCTTGGGAACGGCGCCTTCGGGGAAGTGAATATGAATATCTTTTGTTTTGTAAAAATCGGTGGGAATGCCGTAGGAGGCGGCAATGGAGCGCACGTAACTGACGGCGATATGCGCCGATTCTTTCATCACGTCGCCGAGCGAGCCGGTGGTTTCAATTTTGCCCGTTCCTTCCAGCACGGCAACTTCCACGCGAAGAAGCGTGCCGCCCAGCTCGGTGTAGGCAAGACCGTTGACAACGCCGATTTCGTCAATTTCCTCTACCGCTTCGGGCAGGACTTTGCGAACGCCCAGATAGGGAACAAGATCGGCCTCGGTCAATGTGACCGAACCGGTTTTGCCTTCCACAATGCGCTTGTCAATTTTGCGGCAAACGGCTGCAATGGTGCGTTCCAGTTGGCGAACGCCGGCCTCGCGGGTATAGTAATCGATCATCTCATAGATCGCGCCGTCCGAAAATTTCAGCTGACGGCGGGAAAGCCCGTGGCGTTTCAGCTGTTTGGGGATCAGGTGATCTTTTGCGATTTCCAGCTTTTCGCGACGGGAGTAAATGCCAAGCTCAATAATCTCCATACGGTCGCGCAGAGGGCGGGGGATACTTTCCAAACTGTTGGCCGTAGCAATGAACATACAGCCCGAAAGGTCGAAGGGCAGTTCCACAAAGTGGTCGCGGAAGGTTTGGTTCTGCTCGCTGTCCAACACTTCCAACAGTGCCGAGGTCGGGTCGCCGTGCGCGTCGCGCGTCAGTTTGTCGATCTCGTCCAAAAGGATCAGCGGGTTGCGGACGCCGGCGCGCGTCATAGCGGTAATAATGCGGCCGGGCATAGCGCCGATATAGGTTTTTCGGTGGCCGCGGATGTCGGCCTCGTCGCGAATGCCGCCCAGCGAGATGCGCACGTATTTGCGATTCATGGCGCGGGCGATCGAAGCGGCAATGGAAGTTTTGCCGACGCCGGGAGGGCCGACCAGACACAAAATCTGGCTGCGGAGATTGGGGCTGACCTGCTTTGCGGCAATGTATTCCACAATGCGTTCTTTCACCTTTTCCAGACCGTTGTGATCCTCGTCCAAAACCTTTTGCACCGTTTTTGCGTTTGTGCGATCCTTGGTTTCCTTCGTCCACGGAATTTCCAAACAAATATCCAGGTAGTTAACGAGTACGGTGGATTCGGCCGAACCGTACGGGGTTTTATCCAATCGATCCACTTCTTTGAGTAGCTTTTCCTCTACCTCTTTGGGCAGTTTCGCGGCGGCGATCTTCTCTTTATATTCGTCAATGTCCGAGCCGCTCTCGCCCAGCTCTTCCTCAATCACCTTCATCTGCTCGCGCAGATAGTATTCGCGCTGGTTGCGGTTCATCCGCTTGGAAACGCGGCGGCGAATGTTGGCCTCGGTTTCCATCAGCTCGGATTCCTGACCCAGAATCATCAAAAGCACTTCGCAACGCGCAAAGGGGTCAAAGCATTCCAGCACGGTCTGCTTGTCCTGCGGACGCACCAGAATATTCGCCGCGATAAAATCGGCGAGCGTGCCGGGGTCGGTGTAAAGCCGCGCGGCGTTCAGAATATCGGCCGAGCCGGAAGGCAGAAACCGCAAATTTTTTTCCAGTTCGCGCAAAAGTTCCTGCCGGCAGGCCTCGCCGCGAACGCCGCCTTCGTCGGGCAGAGTCACGGCTTTGCAAATAAGGTCGGCTTCCAGGTACCCGTTTGCACGGCGGTATTCGGAAACCACCGCGCGGGTAAATCCTTCAAAAATCACGCGGGCGGTCCCGTCCGGCGTGCGGAGCAGTTGCTTGATCTTTGCAACCGTTCCCACGCGGTAGAGCTGGTCGATCTCCGGAGTACGGCCCGCGGGCGTTTGCTCGGAGGTCCCGGCCAGAAACACAAAGGGACTGCCGCCGCTTGCCGCGCGCACGGCAGCGTCCGAATCGTCATCCCCCGGTTCCAGGTTGAGGGGGATCGAGGGGAAGGCGACCGTTCCGTGCAGGATGACGACCGGCAACGTGACTTGTTCCGCTTTTTCAATATAAGAGGTCATAATCGCTTTCAAATTCCTTTCCAAAAGGGAGAATACCCAATTCTAAAAAATATAATCAAATCATTATATCATAAAAGTTCATTCATTTCCATACTTTTTTGAAAAAAACAGAGAAAAAAGAAAATTGCACACCCATTGGTGCGTTTCCGCGCAGAGGATGTCATGAGATTGACACTTCGCAGAATCCGTAGCATTCGGTGTGCAATTGCAAGGGAACCTGCCGGCATAGACCGACAGCATGAATATTATACCAAAACGCCGCGGATTTGTAAATATCCGAATGTGACAAAAAAACGGACAAATTTTTGTGAAAAACATAGGTACGGAGAATTTTGTCTTTCAAAGAACCCGTTTTTTTGTTGCTTTTACCGATAGACAAGAATGTCGTACCAAATTTTGGAAAAAAACAAATGAAAAAAATTTGCGAAAGGTACTTGACAAATCGCCGCTCGCATAGTATAATAATCGTCGACAACAAAGCAGAGTATCCGCTCTCACCCGCCGCGTTCGAGCAAACGGGTCGATAAAAGTTCCCCCGCAAAAAGGGGAAGGTTTTGCCGCGCGGAGATGCTGTCTTTGTGCGGAATTTTTTTATACTGTGAGGTGTTGAACTATTAGCACGAAGGACAAAGAAACCCTGCTCAACGAGGATATCACCGCGCCGGAAGTCCGTTTGATCGGGCCGAACGGTGAGGCGCTCGGAATCGTCGGTTCCCAAAAGGCGTTGGATACCGCTTACGACTACGGAATGGATCTTGTTATGATGGCGGCGCAGGCAACGCCCCCCGTTTGCAAGATCATGGATTACGGCAAGTTCTGCTTTGACCGCGACAAACGCGAAAAGGAAGCACGCAAAAAGCAGCAAACCGTGGAGCTCAAAGAGATCCAGCTTTCCTGCCGGATCGACACGCACGATTTTGAAACCAAAGCACGGCACGCGCTCCGCTTTTTAAAAGACGGAAACAAAGTGCGCGTGGTCATGAAGTTCAAAGGCCGCGAAATGAGCCACCAAAGCATTGGTCAGGAGATTTTGGAGAAATTCAAAACCGCCTGCGCGGAATGCGGCACGGTGGAAAAGGCGCCCGTGCTGGACGGCAGATTTTTGAGCATGGTCATTTCGCCCATCAAAGCAAAATAAGTTCAACAGGTTGAACAGAGAGAGAAAAGGAGAATTTCAAAATGGGAAAAATCAAAACACATAAGGCATCCGCAAAACGGTTTACCGTTACCGCGAACGGCAAAGTCAAAATGTTCCATGCTTCGCACCGCCACAACACGGGCAACAAGCCCGCAAAGCGCATTCGTCATTTGCGCGCAAGCGCTCTGGTGCAGGGCAAAATGGCAAGCAACATCAAGGCAATGGTAAAGTAATCGGAAACGGAGGAATTGAAAAATGGCAAGAATTAAAGGCGCATTGATGACGCGCAAAAGAAGAAAAGCAACGCTGAAAGCGGCAAAAGGATACTGGGGCGCAAAGTCCAAGCATTTTAAGATGGCGAAAGAAGCCGTTATGAAGAGCGGCAACTACGCCTTCGCAGGCAGAAAGCTCCGCAAGAGAGATTTCCGCAGTTTGTGGATCACCCGCATTTCGGCGCAGGCAAAGGTGAACGGAATGAATTATTCCACGCTGATGCACGGTTTGAAAAAAGCCGGCGTCAACCTCAACCGCAAAATGCTCTCCGAGATCGCGGTAACCGATAAGGAAGCGTTCGCCGCTCTGGCCGCGCAGGCAAAAGCCGCCCTTTGATCGAAACAATCAAAAACCCGATGGTCAGCATCGGGTTTTTGTCATAGATAGCGCCCTTTTACAACTGGAAAAAAGAACTTTCAAACGGGAAAAAAGGAGGAGAAAACCGTGAATTATGCGGAAGAAACCATCCGTTCCAGGCAGAATCGAACCGTTGTGGAGCTTGGGAAATTGACCGATCGTGCCAACCGGGAAAAGAAAAAGCTGTTCCGCTTTGACGGCGTAAAGCTCGCCGCCGACGCGATCTGCGCCGGATTGGAGATCCCGCTTTTGTTTTTGCACGAGCAAAACGCCGGAGAGATCCTATCCGCGCTGGCCGAAAAAACCGGGCGCGATCCGCGGCAATCGGTGGGGCGGATTTTGCGTTTGAGCGGGGAAGTTTTTGCCGGAATTTCGGAAGAAAAATCGCCGGAAGGCGTGATATGTGTCGCAAAATATATTGACAAAATCCAAAAAGATGATATAATAGATGATAGGTTTTTTTCAAAAACCGAGAAGGAGCGCGTCGTTTTGCTTGAATCAGTGCGCGATCCCTCCAATCTGGGCGCCATTATCCGTTCGGCGGCGGCGTTGGGGATCGACCGGCTGATTATCAGTGCCGATTGCGCCGATTTGTATAATTCCAAAACGGTTCGTGCTTCTATGGGAACGCTCTTTACTCAGCCCGTCAGCCGGGTGGAGAATTTGGCCGACGCCGTTGCCGCGCTCCGAAGGGGCGGGCGGCGGGTATTTGCCGCAACGCTCACGCCGTCGGCTGCCGCTCTGGGCCAATTCCCGATCCGAAAGAGCGATTGCGTGGTCATTGGCAACGAGGGGCATGGTCTTTCGGAAGCGGTGATTGCCGCTTGCGGCGAGTGCGTTTACATTCCCATGAGCGGGCGTGCCGAGTCATTTAACGCGGCGGTGGCGGCCTCACTTCTGATGTGGGAGTTTTCCAAAGCGGAAAAATAAGAAAGAATGAAAGCAGAGAAAGGGGGCGTTTGCGTGAACCGGCAGGAATTGGTAGATTGGATTTGGCTTGCCGAAACCATTGGCCGTTCGGGGCAGGTTTTTCGCAAGTTGATCTCCCGGTTCGAGCATCCGAACCAACTGCACGCGGCAAACGAGGAAACGATCCGAAAAATTCCGGGTCTGACCGAGCGGAATATCGCGGCGCTGATGAACAAAGACCAAAGCGCGGCGGTGAAAATTCTGGATGATTGCGAGCGGCTGAGCATTTCGGTTTTGCCGTATAACGCGCCGGAATTTCCGGGCATTCTGCACGATATTTCCGATCCGCCCGCGCTTTTGTACGCGGCGGGAAAGATCCCGGATTTTGAAAATCTGTTTTGCTTTGCAATGGTGGGAACCCGGAAAATGAGCGAAGCGGGCTTGCAAAACGCCTACCGGCTCTCCTGGGAGCTTTCCTCCGCCGGCGCGCTCATCATCAGCGGGCTTGCCGAAGGAATCGACGGCGTTTGCGCGGTCGGCGCCTTGCAGGGCGGCGGAAGCACGGTTGCCGTTGTGGGCTGCGGGCTGGATATTGCCTACCCGGCGCATCACGGCAAGCTGATGAATCATATTGTGAAAACAGGCGGCGCGATCTTTTCGGAGTATCCGCCGGGAATGCCGCCGGCGCAATACCATTTCCCGGTGCGCAACCGTATTATCAGCGGGCTTTCGCAAATTGTCATCGTGGTAGAGGCGGGAATGTCGAGCGGTTCGCTGATCACCGCGCGGAAAGCGTTTGCCCAGGGCAAAAAGGTGTTCACCATTCCGGCCGATCCCGAAACCCACGTTGCCGACGGGAATAACAAACTGTTGCAGGACGGGGCGCAGGTCGTTCTGGAAAGCCGCGACCTTGTGGATCGTTTCCGGTATGTTTTTCAAAATCGCCCGCTGGCCGAGCGTGTCAAACCGCTGCTCGGCGGAGCCGACCGAAACGCGTTGCGCGCGTTTGGCGTGATCGGGTTTGAGAAGCTGCGGAAAGACGACCCAAGCCGAAAAAGGAACTGCAAAAGAATACGTCCGCAATTCCCGCGGCCAAGAACGAATCGCAAACGCCCTCAACCATTCCGGACGAGGTTTTGCAATCGCTTTCCCCGGTTCAGCTTGCCGTTCTGGAAGCCATGCCGGACGATTGCCCTGTCGTCCCCGAAAACATCCGGGCAGGGTATTCGCTGGGCGAGGTTCTGGCGGCGCTCACGGTTTTGGAAGTGCTGGGCATCGTTCGCAAACTGCCCGGCTCCATGTATGGAAAAACCTGAAAAAAAGCAAACTTTCAGCAGTATGGAAAATTACGTTAATAAGACAAGAGAAACACACAGAGAAGAAAGGAACAACCATGGCAAATAATTTGGTCATTGTGGAGTCGCCCTCCAAAGCGTTAACAATCAAAGGGTATCTCGGAAGCAACTATAAGGTCATTGCTTCCGTGGGGCACGTCCGCGATCTTCCCAAAAGCTCGCTCGGCGTGGATATCGAAAACGGTTTTGCCGCCCATTATATCAGCATTCGCGGCAAGGGCGACCTGATCAAAGAGATCAAAAAAGAGGCGAAAAACGCCGGCAAAGTCTATCTTGCAACCGACCCTGACCGCGAAGGAGAAGCCATTTCCTGGCACTTGGCGGCAACGCTCGGTATCCCGGTGGAAAAAACCTTGCGTATTTCTTTTAACGAGGTTACCAAAACTGCCGTTCGCGCGGCAATCAAAGCGCCCAGAGCCATTGATATGAATTTGGTCAACTCCCAGCAGACCCGCCGGATCATGGACCGCATCGTGGGGTATAAATTAAGCCCGCTTCTTTGGAAGAACGTAAAGAGCGGTTTGAGCGCCGGGAGAGTACAATCGGTCGCGGCGCGCATCATCGTGGAGCGCGAGGAGGAGATCCGCGCGTTCAACCCGGAGGAGTACTGGACGATCGATGCGGTCCTTGTGACCGAGGATCAAAAAAAGGTGCCGGTTCGTTTTTGGGGCACGGCGAAAGAAAAGATCCGCCTGACGAGCGAGGAAGACGCCGCAAAGGTGGTTTCCGCCGTTTCCGGCAAGCCGTTTTCGGTTGCGGCAATTCGTCGTGCCATCAAGCATAAACTGCCGGCACCGCCTTTCACCACTTCCACCATGCAGCAGGAGGCGGTGCGCAAGCTCGGCTTCCAATCCCAGCGCATTATGAAGGTCGCGCAGGAACTTTACGAAGGCGTGAACCTCGGCTCCGAGCTTGGGGGTACGCAGGGCTTGATCACTTATATGAGAACCGACTCGCTCCGCGTTTCCGAGGAGGCACAGGACAGCGCGAGAGAATATATTTTGGGCAAGTACGGCAAGGAATACTGCCCCGAAAGCAAGCGCGTTTATCGCTCCAAGGCCGGCGCGCAGGACGCACACGAGGCCATTCGTCCCGTTCGGGTGGAACTGGAACCACAAAAGGTGCGCCGTGCGCTTTCAAACGATCAGTATAAGCTCTACAAACTGATCTGGGAGCGCTTTATCGCAAGCCAAATGGAATCCGCGGTGCTGGAAACGGTAACGGCTGATTTCTCCTGCGAGAAATACCTCTTCCGCACCAGCGGCTATACCGTTGCGTTCCAGGGGTATATGGCCGTTTACGAGGAGAGCGCCGAGGAGCAAACATCCAGCGCCGACGATCTTGCCGAGGTCAAGAATATCCGTCTTCCCAACCTTGCAAAAGGGCAAACGCTGGGCGTTGACGAGGTCAACCCTGCAAAACACTTTACCGAGCCGCCCGTCCGCTATAACGACGCGTCGCTCATCAAAACCATGGAGGAGCAGGGTTTGGGTCGCCCCAGCACCTACGCCACCATTATTTCCACCATTCTGGCAAGAGGATACGTGAAGCGCGAGGGCAAGGCCTTTGTTCCAACGCCGCTCGGAGAGATCACCAACAAACTGATGAAGGAGTATTTCTCCTCGATCGTGGATTATAAATTCACCGCGGAAATGGAGAACGAGCTGGACGGAATTGAAAACGGCCAGGAGACAATGGATCACGTTCTGGAATCCTTCTGGAAGGAATTTTCCGCGCAGTTGAGTGCCGCCGAAGAAAAAATCGGCGACCGCACCATTGAGATCCCGCCAGAGGAAACCGACATCATTTGCGAAAAATGCGGCAGCCGTATGGTGGTTCGCAACGGGCGTTTCGGCAAATTTGCCGCCTGCCCCAACTATCCCGCCTGCCGCAACACCAAACCTTTAACGGCACAAAAGCCGGAAGGGGAGGAAGAGCAGGAGAAAGAGGAAAAGACCGAAAAGAAACAACCGCAGATCGTTCCCGATATGAAATGCGAAAAATGCGGTGCCGATCTGGTGCTCCGCACCGGGAAATTCGGCAGTTTCTATGCTTGCAGTCGCTATCCCGAATGCAATTTTACCAAGGCGAAAGTGCGCGATACCGGCGTTCGCTGCCCCAAGTGCGGCGCGCGTGTGGTCACCAAATTCGGCAGAAAGCATACCGTATTTTACAGTTGCGAACGGTATCCCGATTGTGATTTCTCGTCCTGGGATATGCCTACGGCCGAAACCTGCCCCAAGTGCGGCGGCATCCTTTTCCGCAAGAAGGGGAAGAACCTGCTTGTCTGCCGTAACGAATCCTGCAATTTCTCGCGTGAGGCCGAACCGTCGGCAAACGAGAATTGAAATCGAACATGAAACGCATCACCGTTTACGGCGCGGGACTGGCTGGGTGCGAAGCGGCCTGGCAGGCGGCAAAGCGCGGCGTGCAAGTCAAGCTTGTGGAAATGAAACCGCAAAAAATGACCCCCGCGCATCATACCGCCGGTTTTGCCGAGCTGGTTTGCTCCAACTCGCTGCGGTCGGATAGTCTTTCCAACGCGGTGGGACTGCTCAAAGAGGAAATGCGCCGGCTCGGTTCCCTCGTTTTGGAAGCGGCGGACCAAACGCGCGTTCCCGCGGGATCGGCGCTGGCGGTCGACCGTGAAAAATTCTCGGCGTATATCAGCGACCGTATCCGCTCCCACCCGCTTATAACGGTTGAGGAACGCGAGGCCGATTCGGTCGACCCCGACGAGATCAGCGTGATTGCCACCGGCCCTTTGACCAGCGAGACCATGGCAAATTACATTGCAGGAATACCGGGCTGCCACGGGTTGCACTTTTTTGACGCCGCCGCGCCCATTGTGGATTTTTCCACAGTGGATATGGAAATTGCCTATTTTGCCTCGCGCTACGGCAAAGGCGACGCCGATTACCTGAACTGCCCTATGACCAAGGAGCAGTACGATACCTTTTACGAAGCCCTGATCACCGCCGAAGAGGCGGCGCTGAAAGACTTTGATAAAGAATCACAAAAAGACTTAAAAGTATTTGAAGGGTGTATGCCGGTGGAGGTCATGGCCAAACGCGGGCGCGACACCTTGCGGTACGGGCCGCTCAAACCGGTGGGGCTCTGCGACCCCCGCACCGGGAAGGAGGCCTATGCCGTGGTGCAGCTGCGCCGCGAGAACCGCGAGGGAACCATGTATAACCTCGTCGGCTTTCAAACGCACCTCACATTCCCGGAACAGCGCCGGGTCTTCCGGCTCATTCCGGGGTTGGAGAACGCCGAGTTTCTGCGCTACGGCGTCATGCACCGCAACACCTATCTTTCTTCTCCGGGCCTGCTCCTGCCCACTTATGCCGTGAAGGAGCGCCCCAACCTCTTTTTCGCCGGGCAGATGACCGGTGTGGAGGGGTACGTGGAAAGTACCGGAAGCGGGCTTATTGCGGGAATCAATGCGGCAAAGCGCGCGCTGGACGAAGCGCCTGTCGTTTTCCCAGAGGAAACCATGATCGGCGCCATGGCGGCCTACGTCAGCCGCGGCGGGCTTGGTGAGTTCGTTCCCATGAACGCCAATTTCGGCATTATCGCGCCGCTTTCCGTGCGGGTAAAGGGCGGAAAAGCCGCCCGCAACGAGCGGCTCTCCGAGCGGGCGTTGGAGGTTCTTTCCGCGGTTCGCTTATAAAGTTCCGAAAGGAGTCGGCTTTTCAGCCGTCAATCGAAACAATGAGGATTATTGTTGATGTAATGGGCGGAGATAAAGCTCCTGATGAAATGGTCAAGGGCGTTTGTCTTGCCGCTTCGGAATTCAACGCAACGTATATATTGGTCGGTAACCGCAGGGAGATCGAGCGGGTGGCCGAGGAGAACGGGTTGGATATTCGTCGGTTTGACATTATGCACACCGAAGGGGTCATCACCATGGAAGACGATCCCGTTTGCGTGGTTCGCGCAAAAAAGGATTCCTCTATGGCAAAGGGCTTGCAGCTGCTTGCCGATGGGGCCGGCGACGCCTTCGTGAGCACCGGGAACACCGGGGCGCTTTTCACCGGTGCAACGCTGATCGTCCGCAAGATCAAGGGCGTTTTGCGCGCCGGCATCGGAACGGTCATTCCGTTCGCCAATCCCACGCTCCTTTTGGATACCGGCGCAAACGTGACGGTAACCGAAGAGAACCTGGAACAGTTCGGCATGATGGGCAGCGCCTACATGAAAAAAATGTACGGCCTTGCCGAGCCGCGCGTCGGGCTGTTGAATAACGGGAGCGAATCCTGCAAGGGGACCGACCTTCAACGCGCCGCCTATGCGCTGCTTTCCCAAAACCCGGAAGTCAATTTCGTGGGAAATGTCGAGTCCAACACCACCGTCTTCGGCGGGTGCGACGTTCTGGTTGCCGACGGATTTACCGGAAATATTCTTTTAAAGAGCGTGGAAGGCGTTGGAAAACTGATGCTTACCAAGCTCAAAAACGTGTTTTACGCCAGCCCCGTTACCAAATTGGCGGCGCTGACCATGAAAAAACAACTTACCGAAATGAAAAAGGAGCTGGATCCGAGCGAACACGGCGGAGCGCCCATTCTGGGCATTTCCAAGCCGGTGATCAAAGCGCACGGGTCGTCGGACGCCACGGCCTTCAAAAACGCGATCCGCCAGGCCATTTCCTATGCCGATTCCGGCGTGATCTACGATCTTGCCGAAAGCGCCGCCGTCTTTGCCGAACGCAAACGGGCGGTTGAGGAGCGCAAACGGCAGGAAGCGGGGCAAACATAAAACAAAGAAAGGGGGAACACCAATATGCCGCAACCATTGGAGGAACTGCAAAAGCGGATCGGATATACCTTCCGCAATCCGGGGTATCTGGAACGGGCGCTCACGCATTCATCCTATTCCAACGAAACGGGCGCGCACGATCATCATTTGCGTTGTAACGAGCGGTTGGAATTTCTTGGGGATTCGGTGCTTTCCCTTATTGCAAGCCGCTATTTGTTCGCGCGGTTTCCCGCCTATAAAGAAGGCGAGCTTTCCCAGCTCCGCTCGCGCATCGTTTGCGAGGGCGCGCTCTGCGGTTACGCCAAAGAGATCGGGCTGGGTGAATCGCTCCTTCTGGGAAAAGGGGAGCGCAAAAGCGGCGGCGCGCAAAAGCCGGCCATTTTGGCCGACGCGTTCGAGGCGGTGTTGGCTGCAATGTATCTGGACGCCGGGGAAAACGCGCTGGAACGGGTTTCGGATTTTCTGTTGCCCTTTTTGATCCGCGCGGTGGACGAGCAGGAGGGACACGAGCTTCTGGACAGTAAATCCCTGCTGTATAAGTTCATCCAACAGGAATCGCACGAGGAAACGATCAGCGAGCTGGAATATCGCACCGTCAGCGCCGAGGGGCCGGATCACGCAAAAATATTTGAGGTGGAACTTTACCTTGGCTCCAATCGCATCGGAAAAGGAAAGGGAACCACAATTCAAAGTGCCGAGCAGCAAGCGGCGGCCGAGGCATTGGCGCTTTTCGGCATTGTCCGTTGAAATTTGAGAAACAAGAGAAGCGAAAAACGGAGGAAACGAAACCGTGTATCTGAAATCACTTGAAATGCAGGGATTTAAATCCTTTCCCGATAAAACCAGACTGATGTTTGACAGCGGCGTAGAGGTTTCGGTTGGACTTGGAAACGAAACCAAGGGCGTAACCGTCATCATCGGTCCGAACGGTTCGGGAAAATCCAACATTGCCGACGCCATGCGCTGGGTTTTGGGCGAAATTTCTTCCAAAAGTCTGCGCGGGAGCAAAATGGAGGACGTTATTTTCGGTGGAGCCGACAGCCGCCGCCCGATGGGATACGCCGAGGTTTCGGTCACCTTTGATAACCGCGAAGAATTTGCGAAACTGCAATGCCCCTACGATGAAGTCACCGTCACGCGCCGCTACTATCGCGCCGGGGACAGCGAGTATTTCATCAACCGCAAGGCAGTCCGCTTAAAGGATATTTACGAGCTGTTCATGAACACCGGTATCGGTCGTGACGGCTATTCCATTATCGGTCAGGGCAAAATCGCCGAAATGATCTCCCGCAAGAGCGAGGAACGCAGAAGCGTTTTTGAGGACGCTTCCGGCATTGCCAAATACCGCCACCGCAAGGATGAAACCGAGCGCAAGCTTGCCGGGGTGGAAGAAAATATGGCAAGGGCAAACGATATTTTCGCCGAGGTTTCGGCGCAGGTCGGCCCTTTGGAGAAAGAGGCCGAAAAAGCCAAGCGCGCGTTGGCGCTCATGGACGATAAAAAACGCGCCGACGTGACCATTTGGCTTTACGATACCGAAAAGATCCACGGAGAACTGGAATCGGCCGAGGAGGAGTTCCGCCGCGCGGCGTTCGATTTGCAAAGCGCCGAGGAGGGCATTCAAACGCTGGAAGCGCAGAACGAAAAGTTGTTCGAGGCATCGCAAAGCGGCAAACTGGAATCCGAGCAGCTGTTGCGCAAAATTCAGGAGCAAACCGAGGAATGCCACCGCCTGGAAAGTGGGGAGCGCGTTGCCGAAACCAATATTGCGCACGCCAAGGATCTGATCGCCGGGGCGCAGGGCGCCATTGCCGGCGTTGAAAAATCGATCCGGGCCGAGGAGGAATCCTGCGCCGCCCACGCCGCAAAGATCGGCGAGCTGGAAAACACGCTTGCCGGGCAGGAAAAAGAACGCGAGGAGCTCACCGCCGCGCAAACGGCGCTGGCAAAAAAAGAAACCGAGCTTTCCGAGGTGATCGCCCGGGCGCTTGCCGATATTCGCGCGGCTGAAACGGAGGCCACCGATATTCGGGTGCGCGTTTCGGTTCTGGAAAACGCGCGGGAAACCGACACCGGCAAAAATTCGTCGGTTTTGCAGGAGTTGCAGGGGTATCGTGAAACTTCCGAAAAGCTGAAAGGGCAGTGTGCCGCCAAAGAGCGAACCGTTGCCGGATACGACGCGGAGATCGCAAATGCCGACGCCGCCGTTGCCGATGCCGAAAAGAAGATTGAGGCAATGGCCGAACAGCTGCGCGCCGCGCAAACCGAAAGTGCCAACACGCAGTTGCGCGTAGACTCGGTGGCGCAAAGAATTGCCACCATGAAAGCCATGGAGGAGCATTTCGAGGGCTATTCCGCCGCCGTCCGTTTCGTAATGAACAAGTACGAAAGCGGCGAGATCACCGATCGTTCCGGCGCTCCTTCGGGCAAAATTTACGGTCCGCTTTCCAAAGTCCTCTCGGTGGAGGATCGTTTCATCATTGCCACGGAGGTGGCGCTGGGCGCAAACCTGCAAAATATCGTGGTAGAAGACGAAGAAACCGCAAAAGCCGCCATGTTCGCACTCAAACGCGGCGAGGCCGGCCGTGCCACCTTCTTCCCGCTCACTTCCATGAAGCCCTCGACCCCCACCAAGGAAATGACCGAGGCCACGGGCTACGAAGGATATATCGGCGTTGCCGATACGTTGGTAAAAACCGATGAAAAATTCAAAAACGTGCTGTCCTCTCTGTTGGGCAGAACGGTGGTGTTTGATACGATCGACCACGCAAACGTCATGGCAAAGGCGCTGGGGTATCGTGTCCGCGTCGTCACGCTGGACGGTCAGCAAATCAACGTCGGCGGTTCCTTCACCGGCGGTTCTACCAAAACCGGTGCCGGCGTTCTCTCCCGCGCCGGCGAGATCAAGCGGCTGGAAGAGGAGCTCAAAAAACTCCGCGAGGTCGCCGCAAAGCGCGAAAATGAGGCCGCGGAACTGGACGCGCGGTTGAAGGATGAAGAAGCGGCGAAGAATACCTCCGAAGACCGTAAGGAGCTTCTTGCCGTCCTGCGCGCCAACGAGGCGGCGGGATTGGAGCAGCTGCGCGCCAAACTGGACGCCAACAACACGCTCCTGGAAAAATTGAGCGCAGATACGCGCGAGCTGGAAGAAGCGCAAACGCGGTATGAGGAAGAGCTTGCCGCGCTCACCGCGCAGGAAAAATCAATTTCTACCCGCATTCGTGAAATTACCGATTTTCGCGCCGAAAAATCGGCCGAGCACGGCGATGTCGTTCTGCAAAAGGACGAGATCGGCCGAAAGCTGACCGAACTTTATATCCGTACCAGCGAAACGCAAAAGGATATTGAAACCGAAACCACCCTCAAAGCAAGCGCCGGGGAGCGGCTGGCGGCATTGAACGCCGAAC
>JBGUNW010000160.1:0-9954 GCA_045117555.1 Eubacteriales bacterium | reverse complement strand
GGGCTCGGTCAAACTGCGGGCGCGCTACGTTTACGATAAAGAAGCCAACTGCATTGAAATTACCGAAATTCCCTACTCCACCACCATTGAACTGATCCTTTCCAAGCTGACCACGCTTTACAAAGAAAAGAAGCTCAAAGAAGTGCGCGATTTTCGCGACGAGATCGACCTGAACGGCTTTAAGCTGACGCTGGACCTGGAACGCGGCGTTGATCCCGACAAGCTGATGACCAAGCTTTTCAAGCTCACCCCGCTGGAAGACAACTTCAAATGCAATTTCAACGTTCTGATCGACTCGGTGCCGCGCACCATGGGTGTGATCGAAATTCTGACCGAATGGATCCGCTTCCGGTTGGGGTGCCTGCGCCGCGAGCTGACATTCGACCTGGAAAAGAAAAAGGATAAGCTCCACCTGCTTTTGGCGCTCGGGCAGATCCTTTTGGATATTGACAAAGCCATTCACATCATCCGGAAAACCGAAAAAGACGCCGACGTTGTGCCAAACCTGATGAAAGGGTTTGACATTGACGAAAAACAGGCCACCTATATTGCCGATATCAAGCTGCGCAACATCAACCACGAATACCTGATGAACCGCATTTCCGAGATCAAATCCTTGCAGGAGGAAATTGACGAAATGGAGGAAACGCTGCGCGACGAGCTGAAACAAAAAGCCCTGATCATTGAACAGTTGACGGCGATCAAGAAGAAATACGGTCAGCCCCGCCGCTCGCTGATTGTTCACGCCTCCACGGTTATGGAATACAACGAGGAAGAACATATTGAAAATTACAGTGCGCGCTTCGTGTTAACGCGGGAAGGGTATTTCAAAAAAATCACCTTCCGCTCTCTGCAAGGAAACGACGAGCAAAAATGCAAGGAGGGCGACGAAGTTCTCTCCATTCTGGACGGCGAAAACCGCGACGACCTGATTTTTATTACCGACAACGCGCAAATGTACCGTGTGAAAGCCAACGACTTTGAACCCACGAAATCCTCGGCCCTGGGCGACTTTTTGCCCGCCGTTCTCGGTATGGATCCCGGAGAAAAACCGATTTTGATGAACGTTCAAAACTCCTATCCCGAAAAAGACAATTTCGTGTTCCTGTTTGAAAACGGGAAAGGCGTTCGCGTTTCGGCGGCAAGCTACGCAACCACGGGAAACCGCCGCAAACTGACCTCGGTTTGCTCCAAGACCTCGCGTCCGATCGCCGCCTTCTACGAAAAAACGCCCATGGATCTTTTGCTCATCTCCTCGGAAAACCGCGGAATCGTGATCAAATCCTCGCTCATTCCGCTAAAAAGCACCCGCACGTCAAGCGGCGTTCAGTTAATCACCCTCAAAAAAGGGCAAACACTGGTATCGGCCAAAGCCGATCTTTCCGGGCTTCCAAACGGCGCAACCGGCCTGAAAAAGCTGAAAATTCCCGCAACCGGCGTTCCGCTGGATTCCTTGAAATAAATTGATTTGCAAAAATACAGAAAGGATTTGGAAAATCAAATGGACGACAAAAAATCTGCCTCCCGTTTCTCTTTGCCGGTGCGCATTCTTGCCATTGTTCTTGCCGTGCTGGTAACCGGCGGCGCCATTGCCTATATCATCATGTTCATTCTCGGTTTGCTGCATTGAGCGCAACCCCTAAAAAGGACTCCGAACCGCACGGTTCGGAGTCCTTTTTTATGTCCGGAATTTGTCAAACCGCGTCGAATCCTCATATTCTGAAATGAAGGGGATTCCCCGATCCCGGGAGAATGCCCGCTGAACTTGGAAAAGGAGATTGACAGAATGTTTGACCGATACAACAACGAGAGCTTTCGCAAAATGCTCTTCGGCGCGGCCGGTCGCCGGAACACGCCGCCCGTTCTTCCCGTTATGGAGCAGGTTTCGCCGGAGAGCACCGGGGATCGCCCCGGCGCGGAAAACGCTGCACGCCCCTGCTTGGATGCCTGCTCGCTCGCCATGGTCTATTCGCCCGCGCAGGAATGGCGCGGTCTTTACCCCGTTGGCGAGGCCATTCGCAAAGGCACGCTTTTTACCGAGCTGGATAAACCCTTCCTGGGCAAAACCCTTTCGGGCAGATGAAAGGAGTGGATGACATGATGAACCAACAAAACGGGCAAATTCGCCCATCGGAGCTTTCCCGCCAGATTGACGCCGTGGAATTCGCGCTGGTGGAAACCATCCTCTATCTGGACGCATATCCCGAAAACCGCCGCGCGCTGGAATACTACCAAACGCTTTTGAGCGAGCGCGCACGGCTGGTAGAGCAATACGAAAAAACGGCGGGACCTTTGACCGCATACGGAAACAAAAGCAACACAAGCTGGGATTGGGTAAAAACCCCCTGGCCTTGGGAAACCGCCGCAAACTGCTGAAAGGAGCCGAACGAAATGTGGATTTATGAAAGAAAACTGCAATACCCCGTTTGCATCAAACGCCCCAACCCGCGCCTGGCAAGCGTAATTATTTCGCAGCTGGGCGGGCCGGACGGCGAGCTTAGCGCAAGTATGCGCTACCTGAACCAGCGCTACTCCATGCCCTGGCGCGATATTGCCGGCATTTTGACCGACGTTGGAACCGAAGAGCTGGCGCATTTGGAGATTGTTGGCGCAATTTTGCACCAGCTGACCGCCAACCTGACCGAAGAGGAGATCGCCAACAGCCCCTTTGCTGCCTACTTTACCGACCATACGGTTGGCGTTTACCCGCAGGGGGCCGACGGAACGCCCTTTAACGCGCGTAGTTTCGCCGTAAAGGGCGACGTGTTTGCCGACCTGAACGAGGACCTTGCCGCCGAGCAAAAAGCGCGCGTGACCTACGATAACCTTTTGCGCCTGATCGACGACCCCGACGTTGCCGATCCCATTCGCTTCTTACGGGAGCGCGAGGTTGTTCACTACCAGCGCTTCGGCGACGCGCTTCGCCGCGCGCAGGAACACACCGACTGCAAGAATTTCTACGCGGTAAATCCCGCCTTCGACAGCCGGAAAATGCCCCGTTGATAACGATATGGTATGCAAAAAAGCGCCTGCTTCACGGCAGGCGCTTTTCTTTTCCGCTTTTTATTCTCCCCATTTTGCAATGGGTTCAATAACGTAGAAGGATTCGTTCGGGTTATCCCATTCCGAATAGGCCTTGCAGCAAACGGCAAGCCGTACCTTTCCTTCGGCGCGCAAAGCAACGGTCAATTTGGTCAGACCGTCCTCGGCAGGTTCAACGTTCCATTGAGCCGTTGCGCCGGCAATGCGGCAAAGCAGTTTCTTTCCGTCCTGCTCCAAAACGAGCGAGCGACGGCGTTTTCCCAAAACGGTTGCGGGAGTGTAGGCCGTCCATATGAGATCAATCGGCTTTTCCGCCGTCAGTTCGTCTTGAATAACGGCAACGCTCCGATTGGCAAGCAGGCAAACACCACGCTTTCCGCGCTTGATTTCTCCTCCCAGCTCCTCGGTGTCCACAACGGCGAACGCACGATCGGCGGCGCCCCTTGCCTGTACCAACGCGGCGTTGGCCGAAAGAGCCTGCGTTCCCTTCAAAAGCAGGGCGCAGGGGCCGGTAAAGAAGGTTTTGCCCTCACAATCCAGCCCAAAGGAACCGGCGTCGGCAATTCCGTCAAAGGCGTTGCACCCGCCGTGAAGCGAAAGAATCATGGCGTTCTCGTCCCAACCCGAACGCAGAACGGCAAGTCCGGCGCGGCGGTAAACGGCGTCCGGCGGCAGTTCGGCTTTTGCGGACCCGGCAGTCTTCTTTTGTTCCGTCCGGAAGAGCAGGTCCCAAACGTCCGGTTGCTTTTTGCCGGAGGCAACTTCTTCCCGGCGCAGTCTTGCAGGCAAATCGTCGCCGCTGGCGGCAAACCAGGAAAGGAAAGAGGCGTTCAACACGGTCGCGTCCTTTCTGCGCGGGTCCCATGCACCGCGGGCCGTTTCAATCACCGTTCCGTACAGGGCGGTTTGCAAAAAGCCGGGCAGAGCGTCCATTCCGTAGGTGCTTCCGCAGCAGCTCGTAAACATGGCAAGCGTTGCGGTCAGGGCCGCCGTACAGGTTTGCCAGGAACGTGCGCCCTCGGCAAATCCGCCGTCCGGCGCGTAGCAGAAAAGGCAATCGTGCGGAAGGCCGGAAACAATTTTTTCCAATGTGCGAACGGCCGTTTCCGGGAAGACATCCGAAAGGACGAACGCCGCGGCGGTCAATCCCTCGTATACGCGCGCCGCGGTTTCGGGCGACGAACGCCATAGAATGGCTTTTTCCTGATAAGTTTCCAAAACGGGACGCAAGAATCCACGCAGCAACGCGCGTTCCATTTTCATTTTCCGCACTTCGTCCCAGGTCATACGGCACCAGTCGTAGCAAAGCGAAACCGCCAGTGCGGCCTGCGCGGCCGAAGCCGGATTCTCCTTTGCCGCCCATTCGATCCCGGCAAGCGCCTCTCCCTCGGCGGCGGCGCGCTCGGCAAACGATTTATCGCCCGTCAGCCGCCAAAGCGCGCCGAAAGAGATCATCCGTTCGGCGGCTTCCTCTGTTTTTGCGGAGTCCGGCTCCTGCGCCTCAAAGAACGCAAAAACGGGTTTGGCGCGATAGGGGGTAGATTTTTTCCCATACGCGGCCTTTAATTTTTCCAAAAGGAACGCGGCGTAATCGTCGGTTTTGCAAACCCGGCGCAGGTTCATCCACCCCTCCTGCGAAAGCAGAAGGCGATCGCGTGCCGAGCCCTCCCAACGGCGGTGCAAGTCATCCAACATTTGCCGGCCGGTCGGCTTTGCAAGCGTTAATTCTGCGTTGAGAACGCGAATGAACGGGCCTTCCAGATCGCGGTTAAAAATTTGCTTGCGATTGGAAAGAACCACCAACCCGGTAATATCGCGGAAAATCTGCCGCCAATGGAAAAACGAACAAATAAAATCAACCGGGAAAAACAGCGTTCCGTTTACGAATCGGGGGCGAAAACGCAGTTCAACGCGCGCGCCGTTTTCCATATAGAATGGCTGCGCGCCGAAACGGTAGGCGTTGCGGTGGTAAACGAAATGCAGGGTTTGCGCGCGGTCGTCGGCGCTGGACTTTCTGCCCAGAACGGCGGCAATCGGCGCCATAGGCAGCCACAGAACGCCGTTTTCCTCAAACGGTTTGGCGCGCAAATTTGCGTCCGGCGCGACAGGGACGCGCTGACGATTGACAATGGCAAACGAGCCGGTTTTGGAAAAGGCCGCCGCCCCTTTCAGCTCGGGACGTTTGACGTAAAGCCCGGGAGCATTCCCCCTCCAAAGCGTCATTTTCCCAACGGAAAGCACGGTATCCTTGCGGTTATTCTGCCCGCCAACCTCGCAATCCAGCACCACGGCGCGAATAAAATCCCACCCGAGGGGATCGCCCGAAACACCCGAAAACGGAAGCTCGATGCGATAATCGTTCCAACCGTTGCGCGTAATGGGCAAAAGGCAGGTGTATCCGCTTTTGCCGCCCGGCGTTTCATCGCTTTCCAGCCGCAAAACGAACGTACCGCCCGCGCCCGAAACCGACCAGACGGAAAACGTGAAAAAACGGAACGCGGAAAACGCCTGCGCGTTCAGCGGAAAGCGCACGGAAGTCCGCTCCGAAAATCGCCAGATCGCGGTTCTTGCATGGTTGATATCCGGCAGAAGCCCTGCCGAGAGCGCAACGTTCTGATCTCCCGGATTCAAAAGGTCGACGCGCTCGCCCAAAACGGGCTGCTCGATACAGCTGCGAAGATTCTTTTTCATCGTCTTTTCCTTTCCGATTGGATTTTCAAACAGTTTCTATAAATCGCATAAAAGCGGCGCGTCCCGCTTCGGTGCAGGGATAAACGCCGGCGTCTTCCAGAACGCCCTCAAAGGTACGACCGATCTCGGTGCGCAGAATTTCCGAAACGTTCTCTTTGGTAAAGGTGTACTTGCCGCGGAAGGATTCGACCCACGCCTTGTGCTTGGCAAGCGTTTCGTCCGCCGAAAGATCCTTTCCCGCAACCAGCGCCTCGCCCAAAAGTGCCATTTCGCGCGAAAGGCGGGCGGGCAGAACGGCAAGGCCCATGACCTCGATCAGCCCGATATTCTCTTTTTTAATGTTGTGTTTCTCCGCGTGCGGATGATAAAGCCCCAGCGGATGCTCCGGCGTGGTCAGATTGTTGCGCAGAACAAGGTCAAGTTCATAGTCCTCTCCCCGCCGCCGCGCAATGGGGGTAATGGTGTTGTGCGGTTCGCCGTTGGTTTCGGCAAAAATCGTTGCCTGCGGGTCGCTGTACTTCCGCCAAGCAAGCAGGATCCGATCAGCAAGGTCGATCAACGCCCGACGATTCGAAGAAGTTAGCCGAATGACCGAAAGCGGCCAATGCACAATGCCCGCGCGAACGTTCGGAAAGTCCTTGAACGAAAGCGGGATCTCCACCTTTGCGCGCTCCATGGCAAAGGTATAATGCCCGCCCTGCATATGGTCGTGCGAGAGGATGGAGCCGCCGACAATGGGAAGGTCGGCATTGGAGCCGAGAAAATAATGCGGGAAGATCGTTACGAAATCCAACAATTTGACAAAACTGCTCCGGTCGATCTTCATGGGCGTGTGCGCGCCCGAAAGCGCAATGCAATGCTCGTTGTAATACACATAGGGCGAATACTGCAAAAACCACTGCTCGCCGTTCATTGTCAGCGGGATCAGGCGAATATTCTGCCGCGCCGGATGCGTCAGACCGCCGGCATAGCCCTCGTTTTCGCGGCAGAGCAGACATTTTGGATACCCCGTGGCCTTTTGCAGCTTTGCCGCCGCAATGGCTTTGGGGTCTTTTTCCGGCTTGGAAAGATTGATGGTGATATCCAACGCGCCGTATTTTCCTTCGTAAACCCATTTCAGGTCCTTTTTGACGCGATAGGTGCGGATGTAGTTGGAATTTTTTGCAAGATCATAAAAATAATCGGTGGCCTTTTGCGGCGATTCCCGATAGCAAGCGTTGAAATTTGCAATGACCTGTGAAGGGCGAGGCGTTAAAACGCCCATGACGCGCGTATCAAACAGGTCCCGCTGCGTAACCGTATCGTCAGGAATCAGCCCGGCCGCGGCCGCGTAATCGCAAAGTTCGCCGAGCATGGTTTCCAGCTCCGGCAAGGGGGTATCCTCCGGCTTGTCCGGCGCGAAATCGTTCAGTTTCAGCTCTCCGAGAAGCAGATTGGTCAAATAAAAGCGGTCGGTCTCTTCCGCCATTCCCTTTTGAACGGCGTACTCGACCAAATTCTGAATGGTGTTGCTGATGTTTTTGTTTTGCATTTTTCCGGCTCCAATATGAATTTACATTTTTATTATAGCATTCCGAAAATAGCTTGTCAAGCAAAAAAGCGCGCTGTTTTTGTTGGAATGGCAAGTTTTTTTCGGCAAATTTCGCGCGGGTTTACGCCAGAATATATTTTGCCGGCTCCGGCTCGGCAAAGAACGTACAAAGATCGCGGTCGCTGACCACGTAATCAAAATCCCGCGCGTTTCCCTGCCAAAAAGAAGAGGTTTTTCCCAGCTTGCTGCTGTCGCACAGCAAAATCTTTTTCCGCGCGCCGGAAAGCATCAGGTTTCGCACGGCAACTTCTTCGGCATAGCAATCGTAAAGATCGCCGTCGGCCGTTACCGCCTGGACCGATATCACGGCAACGTCGGCGCGCATCCTGCGCAAAAAGTCCTGCGCGTACCCGCCAACCAGCACCTTGCGGTTCTCCGGCGAGCTCATCCCGCCGGTGCAATAAGTTTTCACGTCATACCCCGAAAGACGATCAAGCGCGTTCAAACCGTTGGTAATTACGGTAACACCCGACATGGCGGGCAACAGCTCGGCAACAAAGCAGGCAGTGCTGGAACCGTCCAGAAAAACGGTGTCCCCTTCGGAGATCAGCGCAAGCGCCGCTTTGGCAATGGCTCTTTTTTGCGCGCTGTTTTCATGACTGCGCAGATCAAACGGGACTCTTCTCCCGCTCGATTCCACAATCTTCACGCCGCCGTAACTGCGCTTGACCAATCCGCGCTCTTCCAGGTTTTTCAGATCTCTGCGAATGCTGGACGCGCTGATATTCATTTTTGCGGAGAGATATTCCACCGTTGCGTACCCGGTTTCGTTCAAAAGCGTTAAAATTTCGTCCTCTCGCTCGCATTTATACATAGTTCTTCTCCCTTTTTGCGTCTTTTTGCGTATTTCTGCTTGATTCTATTATATCCGTTCTTGTATGGATTGTAAAGAGGTTTGAAATATTTTTCGGGAATTTGCAAAACGGCCTTGAAGTTTGCACGCCGTTATGATACAATAGACCACAGATGAAAAAAGAAAGGGCTTTGCTACCCCGTGATATGAAAATTCTGTTTTTTGATATGGAGTTTGCGAACGGAAAAGTTCCCGGTTCCATTTACTCTTTCGGCTACGTGCTGACCGACGCGAAATTCCGATTGAAACACCCGCAAACCGATATTTTAATGAACCCCGAATGCGCCTTTAACGATTACGTGCGCAAAAATATTCTTGTCTACTCGCTTTCCACCGTAAAGAGCGCCTCTACCTTTCCCGCCTACTACAAGCGCCTCAAAAAACTGTTGTGCGGCGCCGATCTTGCCGTGGGATTTGCCGCCCAGAACGATACCTCCGCGCTGCGCCACGCCTGCGAACGGTACGGATTAAAGCCGCTCTCCTTCCTTTGCTTGGATATGGAACGGCTCTGCAAAAAATTCCCCGACCACAAAGGCGCGCACGGGCTTTCCGGCTGCGTGGAGGCCTGGTGCCGGGAAACGCCGGCAAACCAGCACCGCAGCGATGGCGACGCGCTTGCCACCATGATGCTTTTTCGCGCCGTGTGCGAGGCGAAAAAATTGGAACCCAAAAAGGTTGCAAAACAGTTTGCCGATTGCGTAATTCCCTCGCTCCCGCCCGAACCCAAGAAAAAGAAAGGCGAGCAAGAGGAACCGGCGGACAAAAAACCGAACGCGCGAAAAAAACCGACGAACGAAAACGGTGAAACGGCAAAAAAGCACTACCGCCGACGCAGACGTAGCAAAAAGCCGGGCACGGCAACGAACGCCGTACAAACTCCGCGGGCGAAAGAGCGCCCCAAACGCCCTACAATTCCGAACGCCGCGGAAAAGAAATAAACACAAAAAGGTGAAATTTTCATCCAAAAAAGAGCCGAATTTGCACATACGGGTTGCAAATTCGGCTCTTTTTCTCTTTTTTGTTAAAGAAGGTATCGAATGGCCTCGGCGGTTTCTTTACCGAAAAAAACAGCAATCAATTTTTGCATTTCGGGCGGTGGGGGTGCAAAAAATTCCATCTCCTCTCCGGTGCGCGGGTGGGTCAGGGTCAACTTTCCGGCGTGCAGACATTGGCCGTTGATGAGCGCGCGGTGTTTTGCCTCAAACGCCGTGCCGCAACCCCCGTAAACCGCGTCGCCGAGGAGCGGATGACCGATGGAGGAAAGATGCACGCGGATCTGGTGCGTTCTTCCGGTTTCCAGCTCGCAGCGAACAAGCGAAAATTGCCGACCCTCGCATTCGGCGTTTGCCAACAACCGCCAATGGGTAACGGCACTGCGCGCCCTCCCCTCCGGATTCCGGATGACCGCCATGCGCTTGCGATCCACCGGGTGGCGGCCGATGGGCGCGTTGATCGTTCCTTCTTCGGCGCGCAGATTCCCCAGCGCAACGGCAAGATACACGCGCGAAACCTTATGCTTTTTGATTTGCGCGGCAAGCGAAAAATGTGCTTCGTCGTTTTTGGCGGCCACCAAAAGCCCGCTCGTATCCTTATCAATTCGGTGGACGATGCCCGGACGGATCACCCCGCCAATGCCGGAAAGCGAATTACCGCAATGCCATAGCAGGGCGTTGACCAACGTTCCTTCGCGGTTTCCCGCCGCGGGATGGACCACCATGCCCACGGGTTTATTGATGATGATCAAATCGGAATCTTCGTAAATAACGTCCAAGGGGAT
>JBGUNW010000159.1:0-1540 GCA_045117555.1 Eubacteriales bacterium | reverse complement strand
CGATGGGGCTTTCCCGAAACGATGTTAACCGAATTGGACTGGCGGGAAAGTGCCGATTTGGGCGACGGTTTCACCATCCATTGTCTGCCTGCACGGCATTTCTCTGGGCGCGGCTTGCGCCGCAACAAGGCGTTGTGGGCCTCCTTCCTACTGAAAACGCCGTCTGGGCGGCAAATCTACATTGGCGGCGACAGCGGCTATGGCCCGCATTTCAAGGAAATTGGCAATCAATTTGCAGGGATCGATCTTGCCATTTTGGAGAATGGACAATACAATGCGGACTGGGCGCAGATTCATACGCTGCCCGCCGAATTGCCGCAAGTCTGCCGTGATCTCGGCGCGAAGGAGGTCATTACCGTCCATCATTCCAAATACACGCTTTCAAAACATCCGTGGGACGAACCACGCCGCAACGAAGATGCTTTGGAAAAGGAAGGCATTCTCGTCCGCCGTCTTGTCATGGGCAAGCCGGAAAAACTTGTGTTCTTTCCAAATTGAATGGTACTCAATGGTACAAGAGCATGCTTCCAGACAACAAAAAAGCCGCAAGTCAAACGATTTGCGGCTTTTAAAGTATACCGGGGGGGGGATTTGAACCCCCACGGGATTGCTCCCACTGCGACCTGAACGCAGCGCGTCTGCCAATTCCGCCACTCCGGCGTGTCAATGCAAATACATTACAACGGCTTTTGAAAAAAACAAATCGAAATGGAAGATTTTTTTCATGGAGAGTGAAAAAAAAGTGCGTTTCGCCATGGAAGCCAGCCATAAAGTCTGCCATCTGTTATTTGTATGCAGTCGTTTATGATTTCTTTTCCCGTGAATCGTACGACTTGGCCTTCTCCCACTACCCACAGGTCGATGGCGGGGGAGGCGGCATCGGAGGGGATTGGAACGATTCGCGTCTCGACAGTGATGATGGCCGTCCGCCGTAACTGGAGCCGTGGACGGAGAGCGGCGATGAATAAAAAAATGGCAATGACCGCCGCGATCACAAGCAGAATACGTTTGAAGCCACGTTGGAAGAACGTTGCACAGAGTAACGCAACTGCCAGCGGGAGAATGAGTTCCGGTGCGTATGGGAAAAGATATATCCCGCCATAGCCGTTGGCTTCCCGTTGGGTGTCGCGGTGACTCATCCATAGAAAGGCGTCATGCGGAGAGTTGAGGTAGGCATGCAGAACCGCGATGTTGTGCGACAACTGCCATAAGCTGTGCGTTTTTGACAATTCAGTGAAGATGTCCAGCGACTCCTGAAGCCGTCCTTCCTGCGCAAGTCTGACGCCTTCCTCCCATTGCGACGAAAATTGTTTCGAACAGGCGGCCAGGCAGAGGAGCAGGGCGATCATCAAGGCGTTCCGAAGATATTTTCGGAGATTGGAAGCCGTTTGTTTCGTTGGATTTTCGGAAGAAAACCGTTCGTGTTCAAATTGGCGGAGGGAAGCCGCCAGTTGCGGATATTTCGTCTGGATGGCGTCCGCCAATTGCAGCAGATTCGCACTATCCGGCTGGCTGAAGGCCTGTTGGAGGCGGGCGGTGA
>JBGUNW010000158.1:0-4926 GCA_045117555.1 Eubacteriales bacterium | reverse complement strand
ACGATCAAAGCTCATAAGCGCATCATTTTCAACGGCAACGGCTATGATGACGCCTGGATCAAAGAGGCGACCGAGGTGCGCGGGCTTGTCAACTACCGCACCACCGCCGATTGTATGCCCCACCTGCTCGACAAAAAGAACGCGGATATGCTGACTTCGCACAAGGTGTTCACGGTGGAAGAGTTGAACTCCCGGTGCGAGATCATGCTGGAAAACTACTGCAAAACCGTAACCATCGAAGCCAACACCATGATCGAAATGGCAAAAACGCAAATCGCTCCGGCTGTGCGCCATTTTGCCGCCGACACGGCGCGTGACGCCACGGCAAAACAGGCGTTGGATTCTTCCATTCCCTGCGGATATGAAAAGAAACTGGTTGCCCGCCTCTCGGTGCTTGCCGAGGGCATTGCCGAAAAGGTCGGGTTGCTTGAAGAAGCGGTCATCTCTTTGCACGAAGCAAAAGACATCATCGCCGAATCGGTCATGATCCGCGATACCGTTTTGCCCAAGATGTGCGAACTGCGCGTTTATTGCGACGAGGCCGAAACGCTGACGGCAAAGAGCTACTGGCCTTTCCCGACCTACGGAGATATCCTGTTCAGCGTAAAATAAATCCCAAGGAGAAATTCCCATGTTACCCGAAGAAATTGTAAAATTGGTAGGCGAAGCGACGCAAAAAGAGGTATTTGCCGTTTGGCTGTTGATCGGCACGGCGTTCATCTTCTTTATGCAGGCGGGATTTGCCATGGTGGAAACCGGTTTTACCCGCGCGAAAAACGCCGGAAATATCATTATGAAAAACCTGATGGATTTTTGCATCGGAACGGTGGTTTTCGTTTTGCTCGGCTTCTCCCTGATGATGGCCGAAGACTACGTACTTGGTTTTATCGGCGTTCCGAATTTGAAGATCCTGACGAATTTCGGTGAATTTCTGGAAAGCGGGAACGCCCCCTCGTTCGTGTTCAACCTTGTGTTTTGCGCCACCGCCGCGACCATCGTTTCGGGCTCGATGGCGGAACGGACGAAATTCCTTTCTTACTGCATCTATTCCGGTGTGATTTCGCTGTTCGTCTATCCGATCGAAGCCGGATGGGTCTGGAATTCGGCCGGTTGGCTCGCAAAGCTCGGATTCCACGATTTTGCCGGTTCCGCCGCGATCCATTCCGTGGGCGGTGTGACCGCGCTGATCGGTGCGATCATGGTCGGCCCGCGTCTTGGAAAATACGTGAAGGATCAAGCCGGAAAAGTAACAAAAGTCAACGCCATTCAGGGGCATTCGATCCCGCTGGGTGCTTTGGGTTGCTTCATTCTTTGGTTTGGTTGGTACGGCTTTAACGGTGCGGCGGCATGGGACGGCAAGTCTCTCGCTTCCATTTTCGTTACCACCACCATTGCGCCCGCGGTTGCCACCTGCACCACAATGATTTTTACCTGGATCAAAAACGGCAAGCCCGACGTTTCCATGTGTATCAACGCCTCCCTTGCCGGACTTGTAGGCATTACGGCGGGGTGCGACGCGCTTGACGGGCTGGGTGCTACGGTGGTCGGGCTGGTTTCCGGCTTTCTGGTTGTATTCGTGGTGGAATTTTTGGACCTCAAACTGCATATTGACGACCCCGTGGGCGCCGTGGGCGTTCACTTCGCAAACGGCATTTGGGGGACGATCGCGGTCGGTCTGCTTGCCAACCCCGCCGCTCCCGCCGGTTTGAAGGGTTTGTTCTATACCGGCAGTTTCCGTTTGCTCGGTGTTCAGACATTGGGAATCGTTTGCATTCTTGCATGGACCGCCGCTATGATGACGCTGACCTTCTTTATTTTAAAAAAGACAGTGGGACTGCGCGTTTCCAAAGAGGAAGAGATCAAAGGGCTTGACAAAACCGAACACGGTCTGCCGAGCGCCTATGCCGATTTTGTTCCCGCCGTGGAAAGTTTGGATTACGGCTTTGCCGGTGCAGTCGCCGTAACCGGTGAAACGCCGGTTGCAGAAGCCGTTCCCGTTAAAAAGGTTCCCGCCGTTGCAAGCGATTCTCCCAAGTTTACCAAAGTGGAGATCATTTGCAAAGAGCCGCGGTTTGAGGCGCTCAAAAACGCCATGATGAACATTGGCATTACCGGCATGACCGTTTCCCATGTGTTGGGTTGCGGCGCACAAAAGGGACAGCCCGAATACTACCGCGGCGTTGCCGTGGAAGCAAACCTGCTGCCCAAAATACAAGTCGATATTGTCGTCAGCAAAGTGCCCGTCCGCTCGGTGATCGAAACGGCGAAAAAGGTGCTTTACACCGGACATATCGGGGACGGAAAAATTTTTGTTTATGACGTTGAAAACGTAGTGAAAGTCCGCACCGGCGAGGAAGGTTACGACGCGCTGCAAGACGTAGAATAGGAGAAAAATACCATGTGTTCCATTTTCGGTTATTGCGGTGCCGTTCCCGATCGGGCGGCATTTGACGAAGCGTTTGCCGCAACCCGGTCGCGCGGGCCGGACGACAGCCGGGTCATTGACACCGGCAAAGGTCTTTTGGGCTTTCACCGGCTTGCCATTATGGGTCTGCACCCCGAAGGGATGCAGCCGTTTACATTGAACGGTTGCTCGGTTGTTTGCAACGGCGAGCTTTACGGGTTTGAAAAAGAACGCGAAGCGCTGAAAAAGAAAGGATATTCCTTTGCAAGCGACAGCGATTGCGAGATCCTTTTGCCCATGTATTTTGAATACGGCGTTGATCTTTTCGCCAAATTGGACGCCGAATTTGCCTGTGTGATCTACGACGGCAGAACGGGCGAGTTTATCGCCGCGCGCGACCCCATCGGCATTCGTCCGCTCTATTACGGCTATGATCAAAACGGCACCATCCTGTTTGCAAGCGAGCCGAAAAACCTCATTGGTCTGACTAAAAAAATCTTGCCCTTTCCGCCCGGGCACTATTACAAAGGCGGCAAGTTCATTTGCTATTCCGATATTGCCCACGCGAAAAGCGTTTGCCATGACGACCTGGGAACCGCCTGCAAAAATATTCGCGAAAAACTAATTGCCGGCGTGGAAAAGCGGCTGGTGGCAGACGCGAAGGTCGGCTTCCTGCTTTCGGGTGGACTGGACTCCTCGCTGGTTTGCGCCATTGCCGCGCAGAAGAGCAAAAAGCCGATCAAAACCTTTGCCATCGGCATGAGCGAAGACGCCATCGACCTCAAATACGCCCGTCAGGTTGCCGATTTCATCGGCGCGGAGCATACCGAGGTCTACATGACGCCCGGGGACGTACTGGGCGTTTTGAAGGACGTGATCCGGCTCCTTGGCACCTACGATATCACCACCATTCGCGCCAGTATGGGAATGTACCTTGTTTGCAAAGCCATTCACGAAACTACCGATATCCGCGTACTGCTCACCGGCGAGATCTCGGACGAATTGTTCGGCTATAAATACACCGATTTTGCGCCGAGCGCCGCCGAATTTCAAAAGGAAGCCGAAAAACGGGTACATGAGTTGCACATGTACGACGTTCTGCGCGCCGACCGTTGCATTTCGGTCAATTCGCTTGAAGCGCGCGTACCCTTCGGCGACCTGGATTTTGTCAAATATGTAATGAATCTTGCCCCGGAAATGAAAATGAACAAATACGGCAAAGGAAAATACCTACTCCGCCACGCGTTCGAAGGGCTCGGCTATCTGCCGGAGAGCATCCTCTGGCGTGAGAAAGCGGCGTTTTCCGACGCCGTCGGGCACTCGATGGTGGACGATTTGAAAGAATACGCGGAAAAACAGTATTCGGATGAAGAATTTGAAACGAAGCGGAAAAAGTACCGCCACGCACGGCCCTTTACCAAAGAATCACTTTTATATCGCGATATTTTTGAAACCTGCTATCCCGGGCAGGCGGAAATGATCGTTGACTTCTGGATGCCGAACAAATCCTGGAAGGGCTGCAATGTCAACGATCCTTCCGCACGGGTTCTTTCCAACTATGGCGACAGCGGAAAATGAAAGGAATGGCGATTACATGAAAACGAAGTATATTTTTGTCACCGGCGGCGTTGTTTCGGGACTTGGAAAAGGCATTACGGCGGCATCTCTCGGTCGCCTTCTCAAAGCGCGCGGGCTAAAAGTTGCCGCACAGAAACTGGATCCCTACATCAACGTTGACCCCGGAACGATGAGCCCCTATCAGCACGGCGAAGTCTACGTCACAGAGGACGGCGCCGAGACCGATCTGGATCTCGGCCACTACGAGCGCTTCATTGACGAGGACCTGAACAAGTACTCCAACCTGACCACCGGAAAGGTCTATTGGAACGTGCTGAACAAGGAGCGCCGCGGTGAATACCTTGGCTCCACGGTGCAGGTCATTCCGCACATCACCAACGAGATCAAGCATTTTATCTACAACGTGGGCAAACATTCGGACGCCGACGTGGTCATTACCGAGATCGGCGGCACCATCGGCGATATTGAATCGCAACCGTTTATCGAGGCGGTACGGCAGATCTCCCTGGAAGTGGGGCACGAGAACAGTTTGTTCATTCACGTGACTCTTGTTCCCTATCTGCACGGTTCGGAAGAGCACAAAACCAAACCCACCCAGCACTCGGTCAAGGAATTGCAGGGCATGGGCGTGAACCCGAACATTATCATCCTGCGGTGCGACGAGCCGTTGGAAGAATCCATTTTTGAGAAAATTTCACTCTTTTGCAACGTCAAAAAGGATTGCGTCATCGAAAACATCACACTTCCCAACCTCTATGAAGCACCGCTGATGCTAGAAAAATCGCACTTTTCCGAGGTCGTTTGCCGCGAACTCGGCATTGACTCGCCTGAACCCGACCTTGCCGAATGGACGGCAATGGTGGATCGCATCAAATCCCGTCCCTACACCACCCATATTGGGTTGGTTGGCAAATATGTGGCTCTGCACGACGCCTATCTCTCGG
>JBGUNW010000157.1:0-3861 GCA_045117555.1 Eubacteriales bacterium | reverse complement strand
ATTGTCAACAATTTTTTTTAAAAATTTTTTTGAATTTTTTATATTTTAACCAATTTTACTGTCATTTTTGATCTATTATGCAAGATTTTGTTAATTTTTTATCATTCAAAAAAGAGAGATAAACGGCTCTGCAAGCCAATATGCAAGAGGAATATTCACATTTTTCATTTTCGGAATTGTGCAAATCACCGATTTTTAAAAAAGCGGATCCGAAAACAGAAAAACATTGAAATGCGTTTTAGCAACGGCACTTTCCAATTACAAAGATCGGGCAAAGGAAAAGCCGCTTGCTTTTTGGCAAACGGCTTTGTAGTTTTTTATTATTGTTTTTATTTTTTATCAGAGGATTCAGCCGGGGCGGATGATTCGGCGGGAACGGAAGGCGCATTCGCCGCTTGTTTGGCGGTTTCCTTTCTTTCTCCCTTTTTCTCCATTCCCGCCTTGACGCGTTCGGGAATGGGTTTTTCCTTAATTTCGCCGGCTTTATCCAATGCGATCTTGGTCATCAACGGGCCGACCAGTTCGTAAACCAGAACGGCAAACAATGTGATGCTCCGCACAAGACTCCCCTCGGTTCCCGGCATCCGCTCGGCCGCAATGAGCGACATTCCCAAGGCAACGCCCGCCTGCGGCAGAAGCGTAATTCCCAAATATTTTTGCACCTGCGGCTCGCACTTCATAAATTTTGAGGAGATTTTCGCGCCCTCTATTTTCCCAAGCGAACGGAACAGAATGTAGATCACGCCTACCAGAACGATTTGCCAATCGCGGAATACGTTCAATTCCAGCTCCGCGCCGCTGATAACGAAAAACAGTACCATAAGCGGCCCCGTCCAGCGGTCGATCCGCTCCATCAGCTCCTCGGAAAAGTCGCAAAGGTTGCAAAAAACAGTTCCCAGCATCATGCAAACCAGCAAAGAGGAAAAGCTGATGACCACTTCGCCGATCTGAAAGCTCAACATGGAAAGCGCAACGGCAAGAAATACAAAGGCGACCGAAATGCTCATACGCTTACTGCGGGAATGGAAAAACCGCTCCGAAAAATGGAACAAAAAGCCCAGCACCGCGCCCAAAAGGAGCGAGGCAACAACCTCAATGAGCGGATTGAGGACTACCGAGATCACATCCACCTGTCCGCCGTCCAGCGCCTGCCCGATGCCGAAGGAAACGGCAAACACCACCAGTCCCACGGCGTCGTCCAGGGCGACAATGGGAAGGAGCAGTTTGGTAAGCGGCCCTTCGGCTTTATACTGCTTGACTACCATGAGCGTTGCCGCGGGAGCGGTTGCCGCCGCAGCGGCACCCAGAGTGATCGCCACCGAAACGGGGAATTTCTCCCCCAGCCAGAAATGCACCAGAATCAGCGCGATATCCACGAAAACGGTGGCCGTAAGCGCCTGTAAAACGGCAATGACGGTTGCTTTTTTCCCGATCTTTTTCAGCTCGGAAAGGCGGAACTCGTTGCCCATAGCAATGGCGATAAACCCAAGCGCCACCTTGGAAATGATATCGTATTTTTTCACGTCGGCCGCGTCCACGAATCCAAGACCCAAAACTCCGAATTGCCCCAGGCAATAGGGGCCGATCAGAATTCCGGCAACGAGATACCCGGTAACGGCGGGCAGGTTCCAGCGCTTGGTCACGCGGGACATGATCAATCCCGCCATAAGCGCAATGGAAAGAGCCAGCAAAACTTGTAATGAAGAAGAAAATGCCCCCGGCATAACAAATCGCCTCCAAATAATGACCGGCAGAGGGAAAATCCACCCTGCCGATTTTTTCTTTTATAATTATATACCCGATGTCGGATTTTGTCAAGCAAATTCCGCATTTTGGTATTTATATTATAATTATCTTATATTTTTTAAAAAATCTATTGCTTTTTTTGATTAAATGTGGTAATCTATTTTTAGATAATGGCTAAAACCGTATTTTTATTTGAAGGAAGGCACAAATCTTTGAGAAAAGCTACGGAATATGTGAAAACAAAATGGGAACCCATGACCGATATTCCCATTCCGCGCAGTCCGAATATTACCTCCTTCCACTTCTCGCTGGATCGCATTTTCGGGAAGGGGTACGATTTTGCGGGCGAATCGCACCCTTTCTATGAAATCGTGTACGTTTTAAGCGGGATCGTCGGTGTGACGGCGGGCGAAAAATTCTATACGCTTACCGCCGGGCAATGCCTGATGCACACCCCCGACGAATTTCACCGCATTTGCGCCGAGCAGGAATCCGAGCCGCACGTCATCAACCTCTCCTTCCACGCCGACCTGTTGAACCTTCCTTCCGACGGTGGCCGCATTTACGAGCCGGACGACAATTTGCGCGAGGAATTTTTGGAAATTGCCGCCGAAGTACAGGACGGCCTGCATAACCCCAACCCCGAACTGCTCGCCGTACAGCGCGTGCGTTTGGAACGCTGGTTGCTGCTGGCCTTTCAAAACGGGCATGAAAACGGCGTTTCCACGAATTCGGGTGCGCTCTGCTACGCCGAGATCGTGCGCCTGATGCAGGATCATATTTCCGAAAATCTGCAAGCCGGCGACATTGCAAAAATGAGCCGTATGAGTCTTTCCAAACTGAAAAAGATTTTTGCGAGCTACGCCGGCATGGGTGTTTCGCGCTACTTTACCGAAATGAAAATGCGCCACGCCGCCGGACTGCTCCGTGCCGGAGCACGCGTTGGCGAAACTGCCGCCGTGCTCGGCTATGCCGACCAAAACTACTTTAACACGGTTTTCCGCCGCGTAATGGGCGTTCCGCCCGGAAAATATCGCTCAAAATAATTCTTCCGAGCAAGCAAAAGGAGATGTTTCCCTTGATCCGCTACCAAATCGTTGACACCTATGAAGAACTTTGCCGCCGCGGCGCAGAGATCATTGCCGCGCAAATAACCGAAAAGCCGAATGCGGTACTCGGTCTTGCCACCGGATCCTCCCCGGTTGGAATTTACCGGAATCTGATTGCCGGTTATCAGGCCGGGAAGCTTGATTTTTCAGGCATTACATCGGTCAATCTGGACGAATACGTCGGGCTAGACGGCAACCACCCGCAAAGCTATCGCTATTTTATGCAAAAAAATTTGTTCAACCACGTGAACATTGACCCCGCAAAAACTTTTGTTCCCGGCGGGATCGCCGCCGATATGGCCGCCGAATGCGCCGCTTATGACGAACGGATCGAACAACTGGGCGACATTGATTTGCAGCTTTTGGGCATTGGTTTGGACGGGCATATCGGCTTTAACGAACCCGCCGATTGTTTTGTAAAGCCAACGCACGTTGTTTCCCTGCACCCTTCCACCATTGAAGCAAACGCACGCTTCTTTAAAAGCGAGAACGAGGTCCCCCGCTCGGCAATCACCATGGGGATCGGCTCCATTTTTGCCGCGCGTAAAATTTTGTTGATCGCGAACGGCGCCGCGAAAAAAGAAATTGTGGAAAAAGCAATTTTCGGTCCCATTACCCCCCGGGTTCCCGCCTCGATCCTGCAGCTTCACCCCAACGCTACCGTCATTTACGCAAAGCAATAAAAAGCAAACCGGGGGGTTGGAAAATACCAACCGCCCGGCTCTTTTTTTATTCGGAATCGCCGTTGGCGGCGTCAAAGTCGTCGTCAACGAAACGTTCCAGAAACTCATCCGAGGTGATCAGCACCGCGCGCGGCTTGGAGCCGTCCGGCGGGGATACAATGCCCTCGGCCTGCATCCGGTCGATCAGCTTTGCGGCGCGACCGTAGCCCAATCCGAGCCGACGCTGCAAGAGCGAGGTGGACATTTTCCCCTCTTCTACCGCAACGCGCACGGCTTCCAGGTATTTGGGATCGTCCTTTGCATCCTCGGTGACCACAACGTCA
>JBGUNW010000156.1:0-2117 GCA_045117555.1 Eubacteriales bacterium | reverse complement strand
CAGCACGGGCTTTTCAGGCTCGTCTACGTGACTTCGCCTCAGACGATGTTCCCGTGGTATGCGCGCCTGGCCGAACCGGGCATGATGGCCGAATACGTCCCGGGCGCGAATGTGAGGCACATCATGTTCGACGGCGACGCCGAACTGTTTCCCGCGCTTTTGAGGGAGAAAATCCTGCCGGAACATTCGGAACAGTCCGGCTGCGCGGCGATTCTGATGGACGATCCGTACCTCTCCGATTACCTGTCCGGCGAGCTCCGTGCCGGGGCGATCCATGTCCCGCCGGGATGCTTTTTCTTCGGGACGGCGCTGTGCGAACGTTCCATGGTCTTCCCGTACCTCAATCTGAAGCTGGACCGGCTCGCGGCGTCGATCCTGCGGCTGGCGTTCCTGAAATCGCTGCATCCGGCGATGAATTACCCCTGCGACTTCCACGTCGTCGAATTCATCGCTCCGGAACGCCTGAAGTTCTGAGCAGACGCGAAACCGTCAAAGCCGGCTTTCGCCGGTTGCAGCGCCTAATCGAGATTTTTGCGAGTTTTGACGGTTTTTCAGATTAGGGCCGATCCATGCGGCCGCGAGTCCGGCAGGTGCTTGATCGGAAGCCGGGTGTCCCGGTGTCGTCATTTTCCACTTTTTTCGGGAACCGCGCTTGACTTTCGGCCAATCCGTGCTATAGTAAATATATTCTCATCTTGAGATGAGGGCGTATAGCTCAGTTGGTTAGAGCGCCACGTTGACATCGTGGAGGTCGTAGATTCGAGTTCTACTACGCCCACCATTTTGTTTTAAACGCCTGTGAAGTCCAACGATTTCGCAGGCTTTCTTGTTTTGCTGAAACCGCCTCAAACTGCGTGGGTTGCGCGGGATTTCTGCCATCCCTTGCGCCGAGCACAGATAACCCGTGGAGCGCCGTTTCTGCGTTGGAAATCGGGGATATCCCGGCAGTTCTCTCTGTTTCTTAAGGCCGAGGTCCAGCGTTTTGTATCGCAAAATGCCTGGGCATATCGAAACAGAAAAAACCTTCTCTTCACGGTCCCCAAAAACGTCGCGAGACACCCCCAAATCTCCTGTTTGACCTCAAAATGACCCAAAACATAAGGCCGTTTGAGTCCGATATGCCTACCACTTTTTTCCTGGAACCCCGGCCTTACGTTTTTTCGAGAGAAAAACGATTTGGACGAACGCAGAGATTTTATGTTGAGCGCCGAGAAACAACCTCACCCCATTCCCCCTGTCCGGCAGGCTCCGGGCAGGAAGTCGGCGGTTGAGCATAAAAGACGATTCCCGGCATTTTCATCCATGTTGCCCTTGATTATTTGCCTGGGGCGTGGTATAATAAAGTTGTGATTCCTCAAACCCGCCTTCAGCAATACAGTGAAAGCGCCTGAACCTAAACCGGGAAGGATGTCGGCATTGATCTTGTCGCAAAGACATTTGATGGCGCATATTGGGCAATCCAATGCAAATGCTATGACGACCGCCCCATCACAAAGGACGATGTCGACACCTTTCTCTCCACGTCAGAAAAACGGTTCCCAAATGAGGATCTGCAGGCAACCAGTTTTTCCCATCGCCTGTGGATCTCGACGACAAACAAGTGGAGTGCCGAGGCCCGCTTTGCCCTGCAAAACCTTGCCATCCCCGTCAGTAAACTGAACCTTGCTGACCTTGAAAGCGCATCTGTCGATTGGGAGAAACTGGAACATCAGGTCCACGGTTCGGCGGCGGTTCTGAAAGACCGGGAATTGCGCAAACATCAGCAAAAAGCCTTGGACTGTTTTCATGAGCACTTCAAGACGGCGAACCGTGGCCGATTGATTATGGCATGTGGAACGGGGAAAACGTTCACGTCCCTTCGAATTGCCGAAAACGAAACGAACAACTCCGGGCTCATCTTGTTTCTCGTCCCGTCGATTGCTCTCCTGGGGCAGACGCTGAACGAGTGGAGCACATTTGCAAAAAAGCCCATTAAGCCGATTTGCATTTGCTCCGATGCTGAAATTTCAAAAAAGAAAACGGAAAACGACGAAGGCGGATATACCATCGAGGATTTGGCTCTTCCTGCTTCGACAAACGTGCAGAATATCGTTCAGCAGTATCTGGCGGCGAAGAAC
>JBGUNW010000155.1:0-1586 GCA_045117555.1 Eubacteriales bacterium | reverse complement strand
ATTCCCTATCTGGGCGAAACCCGGTTTTACGAAACACTGTAAAAAATGACAGCGTACCGCTTTTGGTGCGCTGTTTTTTTCAAGTGTTTTCGTTTATCGAAAAAGCTTCGGAGGAGATAAGGTTAAGGCTTGATGGACTTTTCCATAGGCGGCGTCAAAATAAACAAAAATTTTGCTATAAAGCGGCTTGCTATGGACGCTGCACAAAAAATAATTATTATTCCTTTATGTAAATTAAAAGTCGCTCAAATCGGGTAAAATAATAAGTTGAAAAAGACAGTGCGGTGGTGTGCGTATGAAAAGGACATTACTCATATCGTCTTCGGACCAGGGCGCGGCTGCGCTGGGCGATATGCTCCGTGCCGAAGGCTTTCAGCCAATCACCGTGTCTTATACTGCCTATGGCGCCAAGCAGGAGGCAGAGCAAAAGGACTTTGACCTCATCTGCATCAACGCGCCGCTTGCCGACGAAAACGGCATCGAGCTGAGCCGCAGCTTTGCCGCCGCCACACGCGCGGCGGTGGTGATTGTGGTGCCGCAGAAAAATGCCGGCGAGGTCAGCGACATGCTCACGCCCCACGGCGTGCTGGTGATTGCGCGCCCAATCAACCGCCATTTGTTCCATCATTACCTCCAGTTTACCGATTGCTTCCGCACGCGTATGCTGCGCGTGGAGCGCGAAAACGAGAAGCTGAAAACCATGGTGGAGGACATGAAGGTGCTCGACAGGGCAAAGCTGCTGCTGGTGACCTGCCTGAACATGAGCGAGGAGCAGGCGCACCGCTACCTGGAAAAGCAGGCGATGGATCTGCGCGTCAGCCGCTTGGAGGTCGCCAAGCAGGTTATTCAAACATATCAAAACTAGCCGCTGCCACGGCACCGGCTTAACCATAAGAAAGGAAAGAGAATATGAGTCGAGCTGCATACTTAATTCTTGAAAACGGCACTGTGTTCGAGGGTGTTTCCTTCGGCGCCGAAAAAGAAACCACGGGAGAGCTTGTCTTTACTACCGCAATGACAGGCTATCTTGAAACACTCACCGACCCCAGCTATTTCGGTCAGGTGGTTATCCAGACATTCCCTTTGATTGGCAACTATGGGGTTATCCCTGCCGATTTTGAGAGCGATTCTCCCGCTTTGAAGGGCTATATTGTACGTGAATGGTGCCAAGTTCCCTCTAATTTCCGCAGTGAGGGTGATCTTGACACCTTTTTAAAAAGCAAGGGCGTTCCCGGTATCTGCGGTATCGACACTCGCGCCCTGACGCGCATCGTGCGCGAATACGGCGTGCTCAACTGCAAAATTCAATACACGCCCGACATCACCGACGAGGAGATGCAGGCGCTGAAGGACTACAAGATTGTGCAGGCGGTGGAAAGCACCACCATTCAGGAGCCCGAGATTTTTGACACCGACAAAGAGGACTACCACGTTGTCGTCATGGATTTCGGCGCCAAGCACAACATCGGACGCGAGCTCAACAAGCGCAACTGCCAAATCACGGTAGTGCCTGCCCATACCACGGCGGAGGAAATACTCGCGCTCAAGCCCGACGGCATCATGCTGTCCAACGGCCCCGGAGATCC
>JBGUNW010000154.1:0-4620 GCA_045117555.1 Eubacteriales bacterium | reverse complement strand
CGAAATCCTCGCCCTGTTTTGACCGTTTGAAAGCGCAATTTCTATTGAATTTTAGTTTTTTGAAAAATCCCTATCGAACCTGCGCTTTCGGCGGTTCTTTTTTGATATTCGGGCAATCAGATCGAAGCGATCTCGTCCACCTGATACGGCGTTGCCTGATAAACGAAATAATTAAGCCAGTTGGAAAACAGTAAATTCGCGCCCGAACGCCAGGTGGAAAGCGGCGCCTTGGCGGGATCGTCGTTCGGAAAATAATTCTTTGGCAAATCGATCGGCAAGCCTGCGTTCAGATCGCGGAAATACTCCTTGGCAAGCGTATCGGGATCGTATTCCGCGTGCCCGGTGATAAAAATCTGGCGTCCGCCGTCGGTGGAAACGGCGTATACGCCGGCCTCCTCGCTCTCCGCAAGAATTTTCAGGCGGCGTTCCTTTTCCAGTTGCGCGCGATTGATGGTGGTATGCCGGGAGTGCGGCGCCCAGAAAACGTCGTCAAACCCGCGGAACAAAATAGACCCTTTATGCGTTACGCGGTGTTGGAAAATTCCAAACAACTTTTTTTCCAGCGGGATTTTTTCAATTCCGTAATGGTAGTACAGTCCCGCCTGCGCGCCCCAACAGATATGAAACGTGCTGTAAACGTGGGAGCGCGACCACCGCATGATATCGCATAGCTCCTGCCAGTAATCAACCTCTTCAAACGCCATTTGCTCTACCGGCGCGCCGGTAATGACCATGCCGTCGAAGAAGGAATCTTTTACGTCGTCAAAGGTCTTGTAAAAGGTAATCATATGCTCTTTGGCCGTGTTTTTCGGCGTTCTGTGAACGGTCAGAAGTTCCAGGTCGATCTGCAACGGCGTGTTTCCGAGCAGCCGCGCAAGCTGGGTTTCGGTTACGATCTTGGTGGGCATGAGATTGAGCACGAGAATCCGCAAAGGACGAATGTCCTGCGTTTCTGCTCGCTCTTCATCCATAATAAAAATATTTTCCTCCCGCAGCGTTTTTGCCGCCGGAAGGTTTGCCGGGATTTTTACAGGCATGGTTCCCACCTCTCATCTGTTTCAAGAATTGAAGCTATCATATCACTTTTTGAAGAATTTGTCAACCGTTTTCCGAAAAAAGCAGGCCTGACCCTTGTTTTTTGCGTTCATTTTCGGTAAATCCCTTGTTTTTCTTATCATTATCCTGTATAATATTTTCAGAAACTGACAGGAGCAAACGTAAAACATTGAGAATGCGACACAAAAAACACGGCGCCGAGCGCATTGCCGCCTGCGCCGAGCTTTTGATCACACCACCCGAAAAACAGCAGGTAAATCCCATCTCCCTTTTCCCCGCGGAAAAGCCGGTAGCTTTGGAGATCGGCTGCGGGAAAGGTGACTTTGCCATTGGTATGGCGAGGGCGCACCCGGATTGGAACTGGATTGCCATGGAGCGCGTACCCGACGTTGCCTGCCTTGCCTTGGAAAAAGCCATGGCAACAAAGGACGAACGGCCGGACAACCTTCGGTTTTTGATTGGAAACGCACAAAACCTGCCGCTTTTCTTTCTTCCCCGCTCCATAAGCGAAATTTACCTGAATTTCAGCGATCCATGGCCGAAATCCGGCTATGCAAAGCGGCGGCTGACGCACGCGAACTTTTTGGCGCTCTACCGCGAATTGCTGGTTCCCGGCGGCGTTTTGAAACTGAAAACCGATAACGTTGATCTTTTTGATTTCAGTTTGGAAGAATTTGAAAAATGCGGTTTGGAACTTTTGCGATCGACCCGGGATCTACACGCCGAGGATTGGGCGCGCGACAACGTGATGACCGAATACGAGCGGCATTTTTCGGAGCTGGGGCAACCCATTCACTCGGCTTGGGTCCGCTTTCCCGCCGAGCCGACAGGTGATACGAATGAGAAATGAAACATTTGAGCCATCGGGCGTTCTGATCGTCAACAAGTCCGCCGGAATGACCTCGCACGACGTGGTTGGAAAAATCCGTCGGCTTTACGGGCTGCGCCGCGTCGGGCATACGGGAACGCTGGACCCCATGGCAACCGGCGTTTTGGTGGTACTGGTTGGGCGCGCGGCGAAAGCGGCCGAATATTTGATGAGCGATCGGAAATCCTACGTTGCAACCTTGCGCCTGGGAATTGTGACCGATTCCGGCGACACGACCGGAAAAATTCTTTCCCAAACCGATCAAATTCCCAACGAGGACGCGCTGCAAGCGGTTCTTTCGAAATTTCGCGGAACGATCAACCAAACTCCCCCGATGTACTCCGCCCTGAAAATCGGCGGTCAAAAACTGGTGAACCTTGCGCGGCGCGGCGTGACGGTGGAGCGCGAACCCCGGAAGATCACGATTTTCCGTTTGGATGCCTTCCCGACGGACGAAGCGCGCGACTACCGTCTGGAAGCGGACTGCTCGGGCGGCACTTATATCCGCACCCTTTGCGAGGATATCGGCGCCTCCCTCGGCTGCGGCGGCACCATGGCGTCGCTTTGCCGCGTGGAAACCGGCGGATTCCGTTTGGATGCCGCGCACACGATCGACGAAATAGCGGCCATGACGGCCGAAGAACGCCTTGCGCTCCTTCGCCCCGTGGAATCGCTGTTTGCCGACCTTGCCGCTTTGCGGCTTTCGCCATTCTTTGAAAAGCTGATCCGAGGCGGGTGCGCCGTATCCGCGGCAAAGTTGGGCTGCACAAGCCCGGTTGGCGCCCACATACGCCTGCAAACCGCCTCCGGCGCTTTTTTTGCGCTGGGTGAGGTGATCGAATACGAAGAAGGGATTGCCGTAAAAGCCGTAAAAACCTTTGTATTATAAGGAGACGCTGAATATGGAACAGGAGTTTTCCAAAATGGAGCGCGAGGATTATACCGATCCGCAATGCCCGTTTTGCACCGATCAATATGAAAAAGAGCCGCAGATCCGCCCGATTCCGACCTCCCGCATTCTGGATAAGCTAGACGATTTTTTGAGCAAAAACGATTATGCGGGTGCCGAGCGACTGCTGCTTTACTGGGTGGACGAGGCCGGATTGGGACACGACGCGCGCGGTGAATTTCAACTGCGCAACGAGCTGATGGGCCTCTACCGCAAGCTGGGCAGAAAAGAGGAGGCCATGCAAAACGCCGACCGTGCACTTGCGCTTGCCGGAGAGATCGGACTGTTGCAAAGCGTTGCCGGCGCAACCGCGCTTCTCAACGCGGCAACCGTACGCAAAGCATTCGGCGACGCAGCCGGGTCGATCCCGCTGTTTGAACAGGCGCGCAACGTTTACGAGGCAGAATTGAAGCCGGATGACCCCCGTGCTGCCGGGCTTTATAACAATATGAGCTTGTCACTGGTCGATCTCGGTCGGTTTGCCGAGGCGCGTGCGTTTTATGAAAAGGCGATCGCCATTCTCTTACGCACCGCAGGAAACGAGCCGGAAATTGCCGTTACTTATTTGAATCTTGCAAACCTGGAAGAAGCCGAAAATGGCTTGGAGAACGGTGCCGAGGCGATTGAAGCCGCGCTTGCCGTCGCCGAATCCTATCTGAACGCCCCCGGACAGGCGCAAAACGGCAACTACGCCTTCGTTTGCGAGAAATGCGCTCCCACCTTTGAATATTACGGTCATTTTGCCTTTGCGGCGGAACTGACGGAAAGGGCGAACCGGATTTATGAAGGGACTTGAACTCGCAAAAGAATTTTACAAAACCTACGGCGAGCCGATGCTGCGCGAGCAGTTTCCCGAATGGCAGGCAAAAATTGCCGTTGGTTTGGTGGGGAGCGGTTCCGAATGTTTCGGCTTTGACGATGAAACCTCCCGCGACCATGATTTTGAGCCGGGATTTTGCCTGTTTTTGCCGGATGAATCCGTGATCGACCGGCAGGTCGCCTTCCGTTTGGAGCGCACGTATGCAAAACTGCCCAAAGAGTTTTGCGGGTTTTCCCGGCAGACCATGAGCCCGGTTGGCGGCAACCGCCACGGCGTGATCCGCACCTCGGATTTTTATTTGGAAAAAGTCGGCTCCGAAAGCGGGATTTTAACGGTTGACCAATGGCTCTCCCTTCCCTCCTACGCGCTTGCCGAGGCAACAAACGGGGAGATTTTCCGCGATGACAGTGGTGCGTTCACAGCCATTCGCCAAGCCCTTTGCGATATGCCGGAGGACATTCGCCGCAAGCGTATTGCCGGAAATCTGCTCCTGATGGCGCAAGCCGGGCAGTACAACTACAATCGCTGCCTTGCGCACGATGAAACCGGTGCCGCACAGCTTGCGGTGATCGAATTCGTAAAAGCCGCCATGCAGGTCGTCTTTTTGCTCAACCGCGCGTATATGCCCTATTACAAATGGAGCTTTCGCGCGCTGCGCAAGCTTCCGAAATTCTCCGAGCTTGCCGATACGCTGGAATTCCTTTTGACCACCGAAAACGGCGGCGATTTGAAAGAAACGAAATATCTGATCATTGAGGATATTGCCTCTATGGTGATTGCCGAACTGAACGAACAAAATATGACGAAAGCGATTTGCGGTGATCTGGAAAAGCACGCCTACTCGGTCAACGATTCGATCACCGATCCCGACCTGCGCAACCGTAGCGTTTTTGCCGCGGTATGATACACAAATATAAAAAAGCGGCC
>JBGUNW010000153.1:0-10237 GCA_045117555.1 Eubacteriales bacterium | reverse complement strand
GTATTCCACTTGCTCGGAATAGATCACGTCGATTCCGTTCTTCCAGGTAACGGTATACTTGTTGGTGGTGGAAGTAAAGGTTGCGGTGTAGGTCGCGTTCCCGGTTACGGCCACCACTTCGGGAGTCCAGCCGGCAAACGTGTAGGTGTACTGCGCGTCGGCGGCTTTGGTGGGAGCGGTATGCGTGGGAACCGTTCCATACGGAACGACCGTGGTGTCAAACACACTTCCGTCCTCATTTTTCCAAGTGACGATGTACTCGTTGACGGTAGAGGTGAAGACTGCGGTGTAAACGACTGCGCCGGTAACTTTATCTATCTCGGGCGACCAGCCGGCAAAGGTGTAAGTATACTGTGCGTCGGCGGTCTTTTGCGGGACGCCATAGGTGGCGGTATCGTATTCCGGGGTTTCGCCGTATGCAAGCTCCTCGGAATAGATGACGCTGTCGCCGTTCTTCCAGGTGACCGTATCGGTAAGCTGGACATATTTCAGCGTAACGGTTACATCATCGGTAACAATATAGGTTGCGGGGTCAATTTCATCCGCGCCGACGTAGTAGCGAAGCTCCCAATCGTGGGTCTGATCGGGCAGGGCGGGATCAGCCGGGACTTCGGCAAGACCGTTGCCGTCCAAAACCTCCTCGGCGCCGATCTCGTTTCCTTCATATTCATAAGTGACGTCGAAATACTCCAAATAGAACGGGTACAGGGATTGATCCATGGTGATCTTTTCCACTTTTACGGCGTTCTCGTCGGGCGCGTCCTTCCAGTCAATGGCCTCAAAGTCATCCACCACCGGGAGCGGAACCACCTTCGGGTCGATCGTTTCGGGCAGGAAGGTGGAGAACCACTTGCTTCCATCTTTCTTATAATAATCAACCTGATAAAGTTCGTCGAAATTGACGGTGACCTCGGCCGCGTAGTAGAAGGAGCCGGCGGGCAGGAGCGCTAGCGCGTAGGCGCGCATTTCGTCGGAAACGGTCATAAACCGCTCGACCAGATCGACCAGCCGCTCGGAAAGATCGTTCAAATCCAGCGCGCCGCTATCCTTGGTTGCGCGGAACGTGCCGTTGCCGCGGTAGAAGGAGAGGAGCGAATGCTCGGCAATTTTGGCAAGCAATCCGTCGGGAACGTAGGAAAGAATGCGGGCCAGCCGCTCGTTCGTGGGAACGTAGTTGGGGTCAAACAGATTGCCGAGAAGATTGCAGAACCGGGTGTAAGCGTTGGAAAGCCGGTTTTCGGCATAGTTCAAACCGCGCTGATACAACTCGGAAACGGTGGCGTCGCTGTAAAATTTGGAAACGAAATCACGATTGAGCTGCTGCGTTGCGTAGCGGACGATCGCCTCGATGGGGTTGTAGTTCTGATATTCTTCCAGCACTTCCTGCGCGGTAACGTTTTGGAAGAACTTGCCCACAAACGGAATGGTCCTTGCCTTTTCCACAAGGCGCTGGGCATACTCGTTTTCGTCGATCACTTTGGCAACCTTTTCAAGGGTGGCCATAAGATCCATGCCCACCTGCTCGGAAACGCGCTCAATGAGCTGGGCAATGGTGGAAAGGTCGTCGCGCCGGAATTGTTCCAAAATTTTATCCAGCGTTGCAACGTTTTCAATGCCCACGTGCAGGCCGGCGTACTGCTCGATCTTTTGCAGGAGCGCCTCTACCTTGCCGGTGGCAACAATACGTTCGTAAAGCTCGCAAATATCAAAGTCGCGCAAGCCGGCAATGATCTCGGAAAGCGGAAGCTCGCGGAGCGCGTCGGCAAACTCGCGGCCGGTAAGCGTTTCCATAGCGAGCAGCTTTTGCCGCAGCGAAACGATGGCCTCGCTATCGCCCTGTTCCAGAACGTAGCGGTACAGGTCGGTAACGAAAGAGGGAACGTTAATGGTGAGTTGGAAGAAGTTGTTGGTTTTTTCCAGCTTGATGTAGCGATCCAGCACTTTTGCAATGCGGCGGATGGTGCCGAGGTTGCCCTCCACTTTCAGGGCAAGGTTGATATCCTTTTCGCGCTCGTCGCCCTCTGCGGTTTCGTAGTATACTCTGAAATTGAAGGCGGAAAGCGTGCCGTCAAAGTTATCGGAGCCCATCTCCTCAAATTTGGGAATGATCGACCACAAAGCGGCAACAAGACCGTTGAAATCAATTTTGAGCAACCCGTTCCGGCCGCGCGCGGCGATCTCGTAGCCGTCCACAAGGACGCGGCGGATGCGCGCCGAGCCGCAAATCAGAGAGGCCTGCACCAACCCGGTGAATTGCTCGTCGGTCATGGCTTCCAGAATTTCGCTGATGTTATCCCCCAGCTCCTCGGAGAGTACGGCGGGATCCACCTGTTCAAGCAGGCGACCCATAATGGAGGAGCCGTTTTCGGAATTTGCCAACAGGTTCAAAACGATATTGAAATCAACGTAGCTGTCCATCTGCTCGCTGTTGATGATCACCTGCATGACCTGCTGGATCGAAACGACCCGGCCGTCGGCAAGAATGGTAGCAAAGCTTTCGCCCGCTTTCAGAACGTCGGGCAGGTTGGAAAGACTGCCGTTCAGGATTTTTTCCACCAAAGCGGAAACGTCAACATACAGGTATTCGCCGGTGGAATCGTCGGTGGAAAGGGCAAGGTCGATCAAGCTGACGTAATCGTAAATCCCGGAGGAAAGGAACTGATCCCAGCCGCCGTTGGCGGTTACGATCGCCATAATATCCGAAACCTCAAACAGCTCGAAATACTCGCCCAGTTTGCCCTGGCACAGGAAATTGTAAATTTCGGCGTCGTCCACCAGTGCGCTGGCGTCGGTAAGCGTTACAACGTCTTCCAGCTCCACCGTTACGCCGGGGTCGTTCAAACTGCGCAAAACGGCGTCGCCGAGGTTGTTTTCGTTGTAGTTATCGGGGTTTGCGATCAGCCCTTGCAGGTCGGCAAGACCAACGTTGAGCTTGTTGTTGGCAACCAGCCAGTTATACAGCGCAAGCTGCCCCGCCTCGGTAATTTCGTTTTCCAGCACGGTGTACAGCGCGGGCAGATCGTAGTAATCCCCGTTTCCGAGAATGGTTTGGATCTGCTCGTCGGTCAGCGCTGGAATCTGATCGGCGTAGGTCTGAAACAGGGCTTGATAGCCCATGGGGTTGACCGCCATTTTAATATCGGTAAGCTGATAGTAGTCGGAATTGGAGAACAGACCTTCCATTACCGATTCGTCCACCGTGGCGGGGCTAAAAGCAATGTTTTCGGTAAGGTAGGCAAGGCCCTGATCGTTGATGGACGCGATCACCGCGTCCGCGTCGAAATAGCCGAGCGTGGGGTCGTCAAACCCTTCTTGGAGCATTTGAGCAACCGCTTCCTGCGCGCCGGCGCCCGCAAGCATCAGCTGCATCGCCCGGGCCTGACCGTCCTGGCTGATGGAGGCCTGGAAAGCGATGGAATCATAATATTCCTGGTGGGAGAAAAGCTCAATAATTGCCGCGGTGCCGCCGGGAATGTTGCGCAAAAGGTACATCCGGCCCGCGGTTGTGATCGCGTTTTTCAGCGTATCTTCATTATAATACTCCGGGTTTTCTTTCAGAACGTTCCAAACCTCGGCGGGAGTGGGGAAATAGCCGGTCAGCTCCATCACCTTTTCAATGCCCGCCGTGGTAAGGAAGGTGTCCGCCTGCGCGATGACGTTATCCAGGTTGAGGTAAACTTCATTGTTCGGGCCGCCCGCGCGGAGCAGGTTCAGAATTGCCGCCTGATCCTCCACGGTAAGGTTGTCGCCCTCCATAAGCAGCAGGGCAAGCGCCTTTTTGCCCGCGGGGGTGACGATCTGGTTATCGGGGTCCTTGATCCTTTCGATCAAAGAATCCTTGAACGCCGCGTTGGCGGGGTCGGTAAGCACGGCTTCCAGCTCGTCAACGCTCTTCAAATCGTAGGCGGCTGCGGGAACGGTCAATCCCGCCGCGATCACGTCCATGGCAACGATCTTGAACAGTTGGTTGTTCAGGTCGATCAGGGCGGAAACAATGGCGTTCACGTTTTCCGAATCGGCGTTTGCGGGGTCCAACAGATCGCCGAGTTCCAGCGGTTGATCGTTGTTATCCAAAAGGGTGCCGGCTTTCAAACCGGAAAGCACCGCCGAAACGAAACCGTTAAAGTCGGTAAAAATGGCCTGCTTTTCGGCTGCGGAAAGGTTTTGGAACTTTTCCTTTACCTTGCTGAAATCAATGTATTCGTACAGCGCCTCGTAGTTGATGGGGATATTCAGTTGGAGCACGGCGGACGGATCAAGGGCGGCTTCAATGCCTTCCAGATCGCCGTCAAAGACCGCGTTCTTGATGATTTCAAAGAAGTCGAGCCGATCCTGCTCGTCGCCGGTGAGGATGGAGGCAATAATGCGCTCTTCGTCAATGATCTCACGAACGGCCGGTACGCCGCCCATGTTTTTGATCAACCGACCGAGACCGCGGTGGTCCTCGCCGATGATGATTGCAAGAATAGTCTCAAACGGCACGATCTCCATAATATCGGTCAGCGAGATCAGCGCACCCTCTTTTTGCAGCAGGGCGTTCAGCTTTTCTTTCAGGGCGTCGGTTCCGATCGCGCCCAAAAGATCCGCGATCGCGCGCACGGAAAGCGTGACGGTAAGAGTTCCGTCGGCGCCGACGCCGATATCTTCCTCATACCGCGGAGTTTCCAGCAGAATGGGGTCCGGCTCGCTCTCTGCGAAAATTGCGAAGGGGAATGCCGTAAAGATCATTGCCACCGAAAGCATGACAACCAAAATCTTTTGCAACAGCTTCATGAAAGATACCTCACTTCTCTTGTTTTTCGGGGTTGGCGCAAAACCTTTCCCCGTGTGGATAACTATACATAATATATCTTATCATTTTAAAGAAAAAATGTCAAGTGTTTCGTTTGAGTTTTCTATATAAAATCATATGGAAGTTTCCGCCTGTTTCGAAAAACAAAGAATAAAGACCACCCGGAGCGGAAAATAACCTCATTTTCAAAAACCTCAAACCTGTGGTTGAGGTTTTTGAAAAAGGGGAGAGCGCGAGAGGGGGAAGAACTTTTTGCAAAAAGTTCTTCCCCCTCTCGCGGCCTTACCTCTTCCCCCCTACCCCTTAATCTTCTTCCAATACTCGGCGGCGGCCTGTTCGGCCTTGTTTTCGCCGAACTTGTAGTACTGCCGGTCGGCGGGAATATCCAAGGGAAGGTAGCGTTGCTTGACGTAGTGATTGGGAAAATCGTGCGGATATTGATAACCCTTATAAAGCGGGCTTTGCAGATAGACGGGAATTTCCAGCCCCAGCCCTGCGTTAACGTCAGCCATGGCGGCTTCGATCGCCCGGTTTGCCGAATTGGACTTGGGCGCCGTTGCCAAAAGGACAGCGGCGTTGGCAAGCGGGATTTGCGCCTCGGGCATTCCCAAACGGAGCGCCGTTTCACAGCAGGCGTGGGTCACCACCGCCGCCATGGGATAGGCAAGGCCGATATCCTCGTTTGCCATGACCTGCAACCTGCGGCAGGCCGAGATCAACTCGCCCTGCGAAAGGAGCTTGGCAAGATAGAATACCGCCGCGTCGGGATCGGATCCCCGCACCGATTTTTGCAGGCAGGAGAGCAGATCGTAATGCGTGTCGTCCGAACGGCTCATCACCCCGGCGGTAAAACTTTCCAAGGCGGCCTCGGTAATTTCCTCGTCGGAAGCGTAGTAGGCGTTTTCAAACAGGATGATCGCGTGGCGCACGTCGCCCGCCGCGGCCGCGGCGATCTTGTATTTTACCGCGTCGGAAATCGTTTTTTTCCGCCCCGTCTCGCCGTCAAGATAGTTCTTGGCGCGGTCCAGCACCGGGAACATGGCCTGCGGCCCGACCGACTTGAACTCAAACACCGAGGCACGGGAAAGGAGCGCGTTGTAAAGCACGTAGTAGGGGTTATCGGCGGTGGAAGCGATCAGCGTAACGCGCCCATCCTCCACGTATTCCAACAGCGACTGCTGCTGGCGACGGTTGAAATACTGGATCTCATCCAGATACAGAAGAATGCCGCCCGCACCGAACAGATTGCCCGTTTCCTCCACCACGGCCTTTACGTCCGAAAGCGAGGCGGTGGTGGCGTTCAGCTTGCGGAACACCATGCCCGAAGCGTTGGCAAGAATGGTTGCCGCGGTGGTCTTTCCGGTGCCGGGAGGGCCGAAAAAGATCATATTGGTCATACGGCCGCTTTCCAGCATACGGCGAATGACTCCCTTGGGGCCAAACAGGTGATCCTGACCGACGATATCGTCAATGGTGGTGGGGCGGAGCAGATCCGCCAGCTGCGCGTTTTTCATGAAAGATCCTCCCCTTCCCCCGGGCTTGCGCCGGGGCGGCTTGTTCCTTTTCATTATAAACCAAATCGCAAAAAAATGCAAGGTCTTTTGCCGCCGCTTGGCAAAAATCGGCCGGATCGGGCGCCGGAAGCAAGAAAATTTCGGCCGCCGGGGGAAAAATAACGTCCCCCGCCCCCGCCGCAAAGAGCGGAATGCCCGCGCTTTGGCAAAAGGCCGCGAGCTTGGGGTCGCCTCCCGAAAAGCAAACGCACCGCGTGCCGGCGCGCACCGAGAGAACGAGCGGGTGGAGCCGGCAGGAAAGCACCGCCGCCGCGGCCGAAAACAGCGCCGCGGCCTCGCTGACGTCGCGCGGGGAATACACCGCGCCGCCAAACTTCTTTTGCAGCCGACGTGCGGGAGCAAAATCCCGCGCGGGGTCACAGAGCAGAAAGATCGGGAAAAAACCGGGGAAAGACCGCCGCAAAAAGCCGGCAAGCCCGAAAACGGGAACCCCGCCGCAGGGGCAAACGCAAAGAAAGGGCTTTTGCAAATCTCCAACCAGCCGTCCAACGAGAAAGGCCGCGCGTAGCGGCGGCGGCTCCGGCAAAAGAAACGCCGGGTCGGCTCCCACCGTCAGTCGCTCGTTTTTCACCCCGATCTCCCGCGCAAGCGCGGCCGAAAAGGAGTCGCGCAAAAGAATCGCCGCGCACGCGTCCAATTCTTTTCGCACCGCCCGGCGGGCGCGGTCGCCCGAAAGAGGCCCCAAGCCCCCCAACACCACCGTGCGGCAACCGCAAAGACGCGCCAGCCGCAAAAGCCAAAGATAATACAAAAGCGAGCGTTTCCCGGTGCGGTTTTGCAAAAGCGTACCCCCGCCCGAAACGAACACGTCGGCACGCAAAAGAGCAAGCAGAACGCCAAACGGGTTCTTCCTGCCCACACAGCGCACCCCGAAGCGGCGCACGTCGATTCGCGGTCTGCCCGAAAGCACCATCACCGATCCCGGCGCAACGCCCCGCCGCCAAAGACCTTCCAAAAATCCCGCAAGAATCGCGTCGTCGCCCAAATTCCCGCACCCCGCATAGCCGCCGACGCAAAGGAGCGGCGGTCGGTTTTTCCCCTTTTTCACGTTGGAAAATCCCCCTTCCCCGCCAGCCAAAGCCGGCGGCGATAAACCTGCTCCACGGCGCGGCAAACCCCCTCCGCGCCGAAATTTTGCCGCATCCATTCCCCTGTTTTTTCGGCGTTCGCGCGGCGATGGGCAGGGTTTTGGAGCAAAAACAAAAGATCACGAGTCAGCCCCCGCCCGGTTGGTAAAGGCAAACCCCGGCAGGTAAAGTTGCCCGCGGCAAGCTCGCGCCGCTCGGGCGAGAGCAGGCCGCCGTACCCTTCGTTGCCGCAAAGCAGGACGGCACAGCCGCAGAACGAGGCCTCCATTGCCGCGCGCGAAACGCCGACGAAAATCTCCGACCGGCGGTAAAGCCCGATCAAATCCTTTTCGCCGCTCGGTCTGACCGCTCGCACAAGCGGCCGACCGACCAAAAAATTGACCCGTCCCGCAAGCGCGGCAAGCGCCGGGAGCGCGCTCCCCTGCCCGGCAACCGTTACGCGAAAAGGCGGCAGGTCATCCTTTTTTGCCAACCCCGCCGCCGCCTGCAAAACCAGTTCGGCTCCCAGCGAGCAATCCGGCTCCAACCGGCTGACAAACAAAATTTCCACCGGCGGGTTTCCCCGCTCCCCGTCATGGGTTCCCCGTTCCGCCCCGCCCGGCAGAGGGTGGAATCGCGCGGCGTCGATCCCGTTGGGGATCACCGTCACGCATTCGGCGGGAAGACCGTAAACGTCCGAAACGTAGGCGCGCAGATCCTCGGAAACGGCAACGGTCGCGTCGCCCCAGTCACTCAACAACCGGAAAATTCCGTCCGCGCGGAAGCGCGCGTGCGCCGTGACGATCCGCACGGGGTTTCCCGTCTGTTTTCGCCGCGCGTTTTTTCCACGAGCCGATCTTTCCACGGGCAAAAATGCCGATTTTCGCATATACGGGTTGCAAATTCCGCGCGAGAGAAGCGACGTCATCCGCGTGTGCGCGTGCAAAATTTCATAGCCGTTTTTGCGAATTTCTTTTGCCAAAATACGCCTTGCCGCCAAAAAAGCAAGCGGATTTCTTCCGATTTCGGGCAGTTTGCGGCATTGCACGCCCTCGCGCGCAAGCGTTTCGGCAATTTTGCCGCCATAGGAGCAAAGCCCCACGGTATGCCCCGCCTGCAAAAGCCCGCGCGCAAGCGTTGCCACGTGCGTTTCGGCGCCGCCGAACTCCATTTTGTCGGCCAAAAGTAAGATTTTCACCTTTTGATTTCTCCCTTGACTTTTTTGCGAATTTGCGGTATAATAAACGCGAAGATTTTTGCGGAAACGGAGGGGAACGGCATGGAAAAAATCAAGCTGATCGCGCTGGTCGGCGCAACCGCTTCCGGCAAGAGCGCGGCCGCGCTGGAACTTGCCCGCCGCACCGGAGGCGAGATCGTCTCCTGCGATTCCATGCAGGTCTACCGCGGCATGGATATTGCAACCGCCAAGCCCACGCCGGAAGAACGCGCCGAAATTCCCCACCACCTGATCGACGTTTCGGAGCCGGAAACCCCCTACTCGGTCGCCTCCTACCTTGCCGACGCCGAAGCCGCCGTCCGCTCGATTACGTCGCGCGGAAAATTGCCCATTTTCTGCGGCGGCACCGGGCTTTATCTGGATCGTTTTCTCTTCGGCGGTCTTCCCGCGCAAACGGTTGCCGACGAAACTTTGCGCCAAGATCTTTTGCGTGAGGCAGAGGAAAAAGGCGTTGATTTTTTACACCATCAGCTTGCCGAGATCGACCCCGCAAGCGCCGCCGCCATTCACAAAAACAACGTGCGCCGGGTGGCGCGCGCCATTGAGATTTACCGGCTGACCGGCATTCCCAAAAGCGAATGGGACGCGCAAACCCAAACCGATGAAAGCCGGTACGATGCCCGCGTGGTGCTCCTTGATCGCCCGCGCGAAGACCTCTACCGGCGGATCGACCTGCGCGTGGAGCAAATGCTTTCGGACGGGCTTTTGGAGGAAACGGCGGCGCTGGACGCGCGCGGCGTTTTCAAAACCAACGCCACCGCGGCGCAAGCCATTGGCTACAAAGAGGTTCTGCCCTACCTGCACGGGGAATGCGACCTGCAAACGGCGGTTGAAACGCTGAAAAAAGCCACCCATCACTACGCGAAACGGCAGTTGACCTGGTTTTCGGCAAAACCCTACGTAACGGCCCTGCCCGCCGACGAAGTCCTGCCCGCACTCTTGAAAGGAGGCGCATTTTAATGGATCTTTTCTATATGGATCAAAATTTGGCGGATGTGCGCGAAAAAATCAAGGCCGCCTGCGAAAAAAGCGGGAACCCGGAGCCGCTTTTGGTTGCCGCCGTAAAATATACCGACGCCGCCCACATCGACTACCTGACCGGAACGCTCGGCGTGACCGATCTTGGCGAAAACCGCGTCCAACAGCTTTTGGAGCATTGGGAGACCGTTCGCCGCGAGGGCGTGCGTTTCCATTTTATCGGAACGCTGCAATCCAACAAGGTCAAGTATATCATCGACAAGGTAACGCTCATTCATTCGGTCGATTCGGTTTCTCTGGCAAAAGAAATTGACCGTCAGGCGGCGAAGCACGACCTTTGCATGGACGTTCTTTGCGAAATCAACAGCGGCCGCGAGCCAAACAAAAGCGGCGTTCTGCCCGAGGAAGCCCCCGCGCTTTGCGAGGCGATCGCTTCCCTTCCCCACCTGCGCCTGCGCGGGTTTATGACCATGGCGCCGCACACCGACGACCCCGAGGACGCGCGAAAATTTTTTGCCGAAACTTTGCGCATGGGTCTTGACATTTGGCAAAAAAACCTTCATAATATAGATAGACCCGTTTTTTCCAT
>JBGUNW010000152.1:0-2469 GCA_045117555.1 Eubacteriales bacterium | reverse complement strand
CGGCTGTCTCGCCTTGACGTTGGAATGCAGCGTCTCCTACGACAATCCCAAAACACCGAAGCTGACGTTCACCTTCGACCAGTTGATGAAGCCCCCCTTCGTCATGCTGAAGACCCTCATGAAAGACGGCCTCGAAAAACCGTTCGTGGACCGCTCGAAGTTCTGAAAAATGTTTTCTACGCGGCTGATGCAAACCATGTTGCATCAGCCGCTCTCCATCATGCCATGAAACTCAAATACACGAATCCCGCAAACGTCAATCTGTCGGAAATCCTTCCGTTTGAAAGCATTGTCGGCGATTTGGACATCGACAACCTGCCGATGATCCCCAATGCGGAGACGTTTCCGCTATGGAAGCCCGACGGCGAATTCAGCTTTCTCCATGAGGCGGCGGTCGTCGCCTATCATGGCATCATTTTCTGTTCATGGTACAACTGCCGCGTCAATGAATTGCGCGACTTCACGCCGATCCGCGGCTGTTTTTCAAAAGACGGCGGTAAAAGCTGGAGCGCCGTCGAAACGCTTGGCGCCGATCCCTCCGGCAAGCTCCTCTATTGCCCGCCCGTCTATGCCATCGTAAACGATACGTTGTACTTGCTGATGAACACGATGGTGTCGGCGGACCACATCCACAGCCTTGAAACTTATCGTTATGACGAAGCGACGGGTAAATTCGTTTTCGTCCGTTCCGATCCGATTCCGTTCAAACTCAACACCAACGCCTGCCATCTGGACAACGGCAAACTGCTGCTGCCCGGCCGGCTCGCCAAACTGGACGGCTTCCCCGTGACGCCCGCCGTCATGATCTCCGATTCAGGCTCCGCCGAAGGCCCATGGCGGATTGTCAAGATTCAAGCCGACGGATTGCTTCCCGACGGCTCCTCCTACGTACATCCGGAGCTTTCCGCCATCGTCAAAGGCCGTGACATCACAATCTTCTGCCGCAACGACAACCGGCAGGTCCCGATCCTATATCATTCACACGACTACGGCGAGACATGGTCCGGCCCGATTGAACACGACATTTTCTTCAGCAATTCCAAAATCTATTCCGGCACGCTCTCCGACGGTCGCAACTATTTGATAGGAAACATTATCCGTAGCGACGACGCCAAAGGACGCCGTTCACGTCTCGCGTTGTTCTTCAGCGAACCGGGCTCGCTGATTTTCAACAGAGGATGGCTCCTGCGGGACGGATACGACGCCAAACTGGATCTCCATCCGCAATGGAGCTATCCATGCGCCTACGAATGGAACCGCCGCCTATACATTATATATACGATGGTGACCGATCCGAAAGCGCCGCCAAAACGCGGCGCCATGATGACCATTGTCCCGCTCTGATTAGACGAAAAAAGCCTTGGCAGTGTGCTTTTTTCAAAAAAACGCTTTTTTTGAAAAAAAACTCTTTTTTTTGAAAAAAGCACTTGTCTTAGGGGGAAAAAATTGGTATAGTACACGCGAACATAAAAAAGTTTAACCATCCAAATAAAAACTCAAAGAAAGAAAGGAATGCAAAAGATGAAAAAGTACTTGTTAGCTTTGTTGCTTTTGACGAGTGTCTTTGCTGTAGCGGCAGGGACGGATTATGTCCAATTCACGGATGCTGACTACAATACCTATAATACGTACCAGGATTGGGACCCAGCCCAAATGATTACATTGAATGTTAAAGCCGGTTCATCGGTCTATCTTTCAATGTATACAAGAAGCTGGTATGAACAATTACCCGATTTAGGAGATTCCAATTACGCAGCTGGTTATGATATGTCTGCCGGTAAATATGGATATGTATTGGCCGAACGTGTCGGAGATAGCGTCAGGCCTGTTGCCGACTCATTTCATGCAGCGGATGGCACCACAAAAGACGTTACAGTTAAGAATCCTGCAGGTACCCTGTCACAAACGTTGACCGGTTATTACCTTGGTACCTTCAATGAAGACGCTGAAATCTTTCTAGTGATGACTCCGAATGGCTATGATAGTTCCGTAAACACCTACCCCCCTGTCAACGATCCGAATGGTGAGGTGCCCTACACCTCTATTCTCCAGTCACGCCAAATCAACACCTATGACCTGATAGGGCAAACCCGCGTCAATTTAGGCACAATTGATAAGGTTGGGCATGAGTTCATCATCGGCTACGAAGCGTCGGCCGAGCCGCCGCAGCCGGCGCCGTCCGGCCAGCCGCTTCCTGGCGTGCTAACCTCCTGCCTGGTTGCCTTGGGCGCCACCGGAATCGCCGCCCGCCGCCGCAAGCAATCCCGCAAGTAATCGTTCTTGCTTTTTGAATTCATCCAACAGGCTTCCGCCATAAAAAGCGGAAGCCTGTTTTTTTATTGTCTGGGAAACATGAATGCCTGCAAAGCCTTCTATTCATTATGTCATTGGCTCGGCGGCGAGGCTATTTGTACTACTATAGGTTCATTTCTTGTTTTTATGTGAAGTTTTTTCCTGTCCATCCCAACG
>JBGUNW010000151.1:0-3201 GCA_045117555.1 Eubacteriales bacterium | reverse complement strand
TTGCCTCCATTAAAATCGCGCTTTTGCAATTCAGCGCAAGTTCTTCCTGCACCGCGGCGGTTGTTTCAAGGTCAGCGCCGAAAATTTGCAACGGGGTCATAAAAAGCAGGCATGCCAGGCAAACGGATAAAAAGAATGTAAGTTTTCTGCGGTTCATAGCGGTTCTCCTTGCATATTTTGTTGTAATAGGATATATGAACCGTTTGCAAAATATATGAACGCATCGCCCGCTTGTTTGGCCGGCGCTTTGCTTTCTTTTTGAAAAATATTAAAAAAATGAAAAAAAGGGCTTGCATTTTTAAAACGGGTATGCTATAATAATTGCGTTGCACGTTCGGAGGCATAGCTCAGTTGGTTAGAGCGCATGCTTGACATGCATGAGGTCATTGGTTCAACTCCAATTGTCTCCACCAAAAAAACCAAGCCGTTGGCTTGGTTTTTTTATTTTGCAAAACAATTCAATTTTCGGAATTCTCTTCATCGGAAGTAAGCGCCGATGCGGGAAGCTTTTTAGAAAGCGCCTTATGGAAAGCCAGCGGGTTATGCGACATGGCCTCCTCCATATTGCGGTTATCCACGTGCGTGTAAATTTGCGTGGTGTTGAGCTGCTCGTGACCCAAAATCTCTTTGAGCACGCGCACGTCCACCTGCCCGGATTGGTACATGAGCGTTGCGGCGGTGTGGCGCAGTTTATGCACCGAGTAGTGCTTTGCCTCCAATCCCGCGCGTTCCAGATACTTATATACCATTGCCTGCACCGTTTTTACGCTGATACGCTTTTCCAGCCGGCTCAAAAAGAGGGCGCGGTCACGCACGTGTTCGTATTGCGGGCTTTTCCGTTCCAAAATATATGCGGTCAGCGCCTGCGCGCAGGCCTCGTTCAAATAAACGATCCGTTCCTTGTTTCCTTTACCAGTCACACGCAGGGAGCGCAGTTCGGGGTCCAAATCGGTCAGATTGATGCCCACAAGTTCCGAAACACGCATTCCGCAGTTGAGAAACAGGGTCAGAATGGCAAAATCGCGCGTTCGGAAGGGGGATTCCAAATCGGTTTCCACGGCGTTCAACAGCCGGAGCGATTCATCCAGCGTCAGCACTTTGGGAAGCGCCTTTTTGGGCTTTGGAGAATCAATATCCGCGGCGGGATTGTGATCCAGATAATGCCGTCTGACCACCAGATATTTGAACAAAGAACGAATCGCAGAAAGCTTGCGCGCACGAGCCGCCCATTGGTTGCCGCGGTCGCGGTTGGTGTAAAACAAAAATTCGTAAATATCTTCCGTGTGAATCTTTTTTACTTCTTCCAAGCCGAAAGAACGGATATCGATTTCCAAAAACGCTTCGTCGTTCGGGTCAATTCCCTGCTCGCGCGCGATCAGAAAACGGAAAAAGGTACGAAGATCCAAAAGATATTCTTCTACCGTTTTGCGCGAGCACCCCTGAATCGAGAGTTTATAGGAGGCATATTCCTGAATGAGCGGCGAAAATTCACCAACCGAAATTTCCGGCATGAGTTTGCCTCCCTTCTTTTTATACTGGCTCTATTTTACATCTTTTTCCCGATTTTTTCAACACTTTTTTGCGATTTGGTTGCGAAATTGTAAATTTTCGTTTGATCCGGTTGTTTTTACGTATCGAAAACGTTATAATAGAATCAGGTTTTATCCATTTTGGGAGGATTTGAAACAAAATGAAAGCATTTCTGCGCGACCATTCCTACGATGCGGTTAAAATGTTCCTCAATCAATTCGCAACGGCCGTTTTCGGTTTCGTTTTGGCGCTTGCTTCCTCAAAGGCGCAAAACGCCGTTTTGCGGAACGTGACCAGCGGCTTTGCCATTGCGTTTTATCTGTTTTTGCTTTACACCATGACCTGGGAGATCGGCTTTCGCGATAAGAACGCCGTTGACAATGGCCGCAAGGAAAACAAACCGCTTACCGGACTTTGGATTTCCCTGTTGGCAAATTCCATCAATTTTCTGCTGGGAATCTTTATTATGCTCGGATCGCTCACAAACGTTTCGGTCTTTGGAAAAATCGGCGGCGTTTGCGCATCCATCGCCGTTTTGATCGAGGGAATGTACACCGGCGTTCTTGCCAACCACGTTGCCCCCGAAACCCCGCTCAATTCGTTTTGGTGGGTCTATCTTCTGCTCCCGGTTCCGGCGCTCGTTACCTGCCTTATCGCCTATATTTTGGGAACAAAAGATAAGAAATTCACCGGGCTTTTCAAATTCCAATACCCGGAAAGCGACCGCGATCCGAAAGGAAAATGAAAAACGTTGAAAAATCCGAGGTATTCCCTCGGATTTTTTATGGAAAATATAGACAAGCCGATAAAAATATGATATAATTATTTTTTGAAATTTATAAGACAGAGGTTTTTTATGAATTACGAACTGCTTGCGGATCTGCTGTTTCCGAACGTAAACGAAACGCCTGCGGATATGGAAAAGAAATATCCCCCGCGCAACCTGCCGGAAGGCGCAAAAGTAACGAGATTTGCCCCCAGTCCCACGGGATTCGTTCATTTCGGCGGTCTTTTCCCCGCCACCATTGCCGAGCGGCTGGCACACCAATCGAACGGCGTTTTCTATTTGCGCATTGAGGATACCGACGCAAAACGCGAAGTAGCGGGCGCGGCCGAGGGACTGATCCGCACGCTGGGGCGTTACGGCGTTCATTTTGACGAAGGCGCGGTGATCGGGCCGAACGGAACGATCGTTGACCAAGGAGACTACGGTCCTTATAAACAAAGCCAACGCGCCGCAATCTATCACGTTTACGCAAAACAGCTCGTGCGCGAAGGCAAGGCCTACCCCGTTTTTACCACGCAGGAAGAGCTTGACGAACTGAACGCGACCGATAAAAAGGCCGAGATCAAATCGCGCGATTGGGAAAACGAGCAGGACGCGCGCCGCGAAGAACAACTGAAACAGCGCGATTTTACCATAGACGAGGTAAAAGAAAATCTTGCCGCGGGCAACCCGTTCGTTTTGCGGCTTCTTGCCGACGGGAACCCCGAAAAAAAGACCAACTTTACCGATCTGGTACGCGGAAATCTGGAAATTCCCGAAAATGACGAGGATTTCGTGCTTCTTAAAAGCGACGGCATTCCCACCTATCATTTCGCACACGCTGTTGACGACCACCTGATGGGAACGACCCACGTGGTGCGCGGCGAGGAGTGGCTCCCCAGTCT
>JBGUNW010000150.1:0-5963 GCA_045117555.1 Eubacteriales bacterium | reverse complement strand
AATCTATGTCATCCGGCAATCGGAAACAGGAGGAAACATAAAGCAATGGCAGGATTATCTCTCAGACATATTTATAAAAAATATCCCGGCGGCGTAGTTGCCGTTTCGGATTTTAACCTTGAAATCAAGGATAAGGAATTTTTGGTGCTTGTTGGGCCTTCCGGTTGCGGAAAATCCACCACGCTCCGTATGATCGCCGGCCTGGAAGAAATTACCGAGGGCGAGCTGTTCATCGGCGATCGCCTGGTCAACGACGTAGCTCCGAAGGATCGCAAGATCGCCATGGTATTCCAGAACTATGCGCTTTATCCGCATATGTCGGTTTTTGAGAACATGGCTTTCGGCTTGAAACTCAGCAAAGTTCCCAAGGAAGAAATTAAAAAGAGAGTGGAAGCCGCCGCTCGCAGTTTGGATATTGCCCACCTGCTTGACCGCAAGCCCAAGGCGCTTTCCGGCGGTCAGAAACAGCGTGTTGCTCTGGGGCGTGCGATCGTGCGCGATCCGCAGGTCTTCCTGCTTGACGAGCCGCTTTCCAACCTGGACGCCAAGCTCCGCGCGGCCATGAGAACCGAGCTGACCAAGCTCCACAATCGTGTGCAAACCACCTTCATTTACGTTACGCACGATCAGGTCGAAGCAATGACTATGGCAACCCGTATCGTGGTTATGAAGGATGGTCTGATCCAGCAGGTCGACGCGCCGCAAAAGCTGTACGACCAGCCGATCAACCTGTTCGTCGCCGGCTTTATCGGCACGCCGCAAATGAACTTTATGAACGGTACGCTGGAAAAGAAGGCGGACGGTGTTTACTTCGTTTACGAGGGCAACGCGCTCAAACTTCCGAAGGCCAAAGCCGAGGATCCCGCTTTGCAGGAATACGTTGGCAAAGAGGTGATTGCGGGCTTGCGTCCCGAAGGCATTTTCGACGATGAAGAGGACCTTGAAAAATTCAAGGATTCCACGCTGGAAACCTACGTTGACGTTACCGAGCTTATGGGCGCCGAGATCTATTTGTATCTCACCGTCGGGGAAGAGGGACGCTTGACCGCAAGAGTTCCGTCGGATTCCAAAACCAAAGCCGGAGATACCATTAAAGTTGCGTTCAACATGGAGAAAATGCACTTTTTCGATAAGGAAACCGAACGTGCGATCATTCATTGATTTTTAACAAAAACAAACAGAAAAAATCGGAGAAAAAGTTACATTTTTCCCCGATTTTTTCTGTTTTTGATATTGACTTTTTTTTGTCAATATGCTATAATAAACTGATACCTTTGATTATAAGGTAGAGATGCTCGCATAGCGGACACTCAACGATTTTTCAGCAAAAAAAGAAGGGTGGATTTACAAATGAAAAAGAAGCTCACAACGGTTGCGTTTCAAGGTACGCCCGAGCAGGAAAAACAGCTGCTTGCCGTCATTGAGAAACACAAAGGGGAAAAGGGCTGCATGATGCCTATTATGCAGGAAGCGCAGGATATTTACGGCTACCTTCCCATCGAGGTTCAAACCATCATTGCGAGAGAAACGGGCACTTCCTTAGAGGAAATTTACGGAATTGCAACCTTCTATTCGCAGTTCAAGCTCAATCCCGACGGCAAGTATGCCATTTCGGTTTGCCTTGGCACCGCCTGTTACGTTAAAGGTTCGGGCGACGTTCTGGATGAAATTTCCAAGCAGCTCAATGTTCCGATCGGTTCTACTTCGCCGGACGGCAAATTCTCGGTAGAAGCAACCAGATGCCTGGGTGCTTGCGGCCTTGCCCCGGTCATGACCATTAACGGCGAGGTATACGGCTCCCTGAAAAAGGAAGATGTAAAAACCATTCTTGCCAAATATAATTAACGGAAAACAAAATCAATGAAAATTCGTCAAATCAAAGAACTACTTGATGCAGTGGTCGTGTGCGGAGACGATTCACTTGAAAAGCATGTTTATTCCGCTTGCGGAAGCGACATGATGAGCGATGTGCTTGCATATGTGAAGGATCAGGCGGTTTTACTTACCGGATTGGTAAATACACAAGTCGTTCGCACCGCCGAGATGATGGATATGGTTTGTATCGTATTCGTCCGCTCCAAAGAACCTACACAGGAAATGATAAGTCTCGCAAAAGAGAACGGCATGGTTCTGCTGAAAACGAATAAAAGAATGTATGAAGCATGCGGCAAGTTATATGCCGGCGGTCTTGTCGGCAATAAAACGGCCAAATGAGCGAAGCGGTTGTTGCTTTGCATTTCAATGTTGACGGCGAGGATTTTACCTCTGCCGGGCAAGCGTCCGTACAGGTAAAAAAGAGTCTTCGTCAACTTGGAATTGATTCGGAGATTATCCGCAAAGTCTCCATTGCAATGTATGAAGGTGAAATCAATATGGTCATTCATGCCGGCGGCGGGGAGGCCCACGTTCTGATCTATGAGGACCGTATTGAGATTAAATTGGACGACCACGGCCCCGGCATTGCCAATATTGAAATGGCAATGCAGGAAGGGTGGTCCACCGCGCCGGACAATATCCGTTCGCTCGGGTTCGGCGCAGGTATGGGGTTGCCGAATATGAAGCGGTATACGGATGATATGAAAATTGATTCGGTGGTTGGAGAGGGAACGCATATCGTTATGACGGTCAATCTTTGAGAACCCGAATCGGGAGGAGGCGGCATGAACACCTATGAACATTCGGTTTCCTTGGATGTAACTGCCTGCACCGGGTGTACTACTTGTTTAAAACATTGCCCTACCGAAGCAATCCGAATTCGGGAGGGGCACGCCGTAATCAATGCGAATCGCTGTATTGATTGCGGAGTTTGTATTCGTAATTGCCCAAACAATGCAAAAAAGGCAACGTACAGCAAGCTCGATCAAGTCCTTCGCAAGAAAAAGTGGAAAATCGCACTCCCTGCTCCAACGCTTTATGGGCAGTTTGAGAATCTTGACGATGTAGACTATGTTTTGCAAGGGCTTTTAGATATCGGGTTTGACGATGTTTTGGAAGTTTCGCAGGCGGCCGAATATGTTTCGGCATACACGCGAAATTATCTGAAAATGGAAGGAATCTCCAAGCCGGTGATCAGTTCGGCTTGTCCGGTAATCCTGCGGTTGATCTCTTTGCGGTACCCAACTTTGCAAGGTCATATCATGCAAATCCTGCCCCCCATGGAGATCGCCGCGAAAATGGCGCTCGAAAAAACCGCAAAAACGCATCCCGAACTCAAAAGGGAGGATATTTGCATTTGCTTTATCTCTCCTTGCCCGGCAAAGGTAAGCTATGTCAGAAACGGGTTTGGCGAATACAAAAGTGAAGTAGACGAAGTGGTTTCGGTCAGCGACGTTTATTTTAGCTTGCTTAACGTAATGAGAAGGGAAAATCAAGCGCCCGAATCGCTTTCCCGCTCCGGCATGATCGGCATCAGCTGGGCAACGTCGGGCGGAGAATCCTCGGCAATCTTCAACGATAAATATCTCGCGGCCGACGGTATTGAAAACGTCAACCGGGTGTTGGATCAGTTGGATAACGGCAATATTTCATCGCTTGAATTTATTGAGCTGAACGCCTGCCCAGGCGGTTGCGTAGGCGGGGCAATGGCGGTTGAAAATCCGTTTATCGCTAAGGCGCGCCTGCAATCTTTGCGGCGGTATTTACCCGTTTCGCAAAACTTTTTGAAAGAGGAAGATAAGGACTATATTCCCGATTCCTATTTGTTTGAATCTCTTCCCACTTATTTGCCCATTCAGCGTTTGAGTTCCAATTTCGCGGAATCTCTGCGCATGATGTCGGATATTCAAAAACTTCGCGCAAACCTGCCGGGAATTGATTGCGGCGCCTGCGGCGCTCCCAACTGCCGCGCATTTGCCGAGGATGTGATTCGCGGGAAAGCGGTGGTTGAGGATTGCGTGGTTCGCAGAAAACGCGAACTGGAACGGCAAAACGGAGGGCCCCACCATGAAGGTGAATGAACTTGCAAGTGCTTTGCGGTTGCAATCCATTACCGAGCCGGATGGCGAACGGGAGATTGACGGCTGCTATATCGGCGATCTTTTGAGTTGGGTTATGGGACGTGCCCAAAGCGGAAACATTTGGGTCACGATCATGTCTAATATCAATATCGTAGCGGTAGCAACGCTTGCCGACGTTTCCTGTATCGTTTTGGCGGAGGGCGTTACCGTGGAGGATAGCGTGAAAGCGGTTGCCGAAGCAAAGGGGGTCAACCTGTTTACCACCCCGATGACAGCTTATGAAATTGCGGCAAAAATCGCCGCGCTCACGGTATGAGCCGGTATTATTACGATCTTCATATTCACTCGTGCCTTTCCCCGTGCGCGGACAATGACATGACGCCAAACAACATTGTCGGTATGGCGGCATTGGCCGGTGTGAATATCGTTGCCTTGACCGATCACAACTCCTCGCGGAACTGCCCGGCGTTTTTCGCGGCGGCAAAAAAGAACGGGATCATTCCCGTTGCCGGAATGGAATTGACCACCGCGGAAGATATTCACGTTGTTTGTTTGTTTGAAGAATTGGAGAACGCGCTCCGCTTTAACGACGAAGTCGATTCCAAACGGATCCGTATCCCAAATCGGATTGATATTTTCGGGGATCAACTTTTGATGGATGAAAACGATCAAGTGATCGGGACGGAGGCGGATTTTCTTTCCAACGCAACGCAAATTACCGTTGAAGCCGTTCCGGAGCTGGTTGCCCGATATCAGGGATTCTGTTTTCCTGCGCACATCGACCGCGAGGCAAACGGAATGATCGCAACGCTGGGAACTTTTCCCGAAAACAGCGGGTTTTCCTGCGCGGAGCTGCATGACCCGGAAAAAGAGGCAGAGTACCGAAAGCGGTATCCCGCGCTTGCCGGAATGCGAATCGTCGCGGATTCGGATGCGCACTATCTTTGGGATATTCGCGATAAAACGTGTTTTGCCGAACTGCCGGATGAGCCGTACAGCAGCGCGTTCGTACGCAAACAGCTGTTCAGATGGCTGCGAGGTGAATTGAAATGAAAGAACTTTCGCTCAATATTTTGGACGTGGCGGAAAATTCGGTAAAGGCCGGTGCATCTCTCATTGGCATTGAGCTGGATGAAACGGAGGAGTTGCTGACGCTCCGCATTACGGATAACGGCTGCGGAATGACGCCGGAAATTCTGGCAAGTGTGACCGACCCGTTCTACACGACCAGAACGACCAGAAAGGTCGGCCTTGGTCTTCCGTTGCTCAAACTGGCGGCAGAGCAAACCGGTGGAAGTCTGACCGTCGTTTCCCGTCACGAATCCACAAACCCCGAGGATCACGGAACCGAGGTCACGGCCACGTTTTATAAGAATCATATTGATTGCACCCCTATGGGCGACGTCATTTCTTCCATCGTCACCTTAATTCAAGGCAATCCCACAAGGGAATTTGTGTTTACGCATAAAAGATCGGAGGGAAACGTTGTGCTGGATACGCGGCAGTTGCGTGATGTCCTTGGGGAAGACGTTCCTTTGAACAGTTTTGAAGTTTTACAATGGAGTACCGAATTCCTGCGGGAACAGTACGCGGGAGATGAAAACCGTTAAATCAAATTTACAATATAAACAAGGAGAAAATTTGAAATGAAGTCTTTGGCGGAACTCGCAGAAATCAGAGAGAGAATGAAAAGCAAAGTCGTTCTCCGCGAAGGCGGAAACGAGATCCGTGTGGTGGTCGGTATGGCTACTTGCGGTATCGCGGCAGGCGCTCGCCCCGTGCTGAACGCGTTTGTCGAAGGGGTGAACCGTGAATCCCTCACCGATAAGGTAACCGTAACGCAAACCGGATGTATCGGTATTTGCCAATACGAGCCGGTCGTAGAGGTTTTCCAGGCGGGGAAAGAAAAAGTAACCTATGTGGAAATGACTGCCGAAAAGGCGGAAAAAGTTCTGCAAGAGCATATTAAAGGCGGAAGGGTTGTGGAAGAATATACCATTACCCACG
>JBGUNW010000149.1:0-6345 GCA_045117555.1 Eubacteriales bacterium | reverse complement strand
GTTGACTTTTTTCCCAATTCACCAAATTCAAGGTTGTTTGCGCCGCCATGAGCGGCGTTTTTTTGGTTATTTTGCCAAGGAGCTCATTTTCCAACGAAACGCGAAGTTCGTCAGCAGAAGAAAAAACGTATTTTTCCCCTTCAAAATAACTCATAATGCCGATCACCTCCGGGTGATCCGCCGCGCCGATCAGAAAGAACACATTTTCGGAACTACTGTTCTCTTTTGCGATTTTATGAATTTTTTTCACATATGGGCAGGTACAGTCCAAAACCCGGAAATACGGATTTTCATTGGCGAATCGGTCAAGCGATTCCTGCACTTCCTTCGGGCAGCCGTGGGCGCGGATAAGCAAAGTTACCGGGCGTTCGGCGTCCGCTTTTGCGGCAAGCGCGGGGATTTCCCCCTCGGTAACCGTTAAAACGCCCCGTTTTTTTAAGCGTTCGTTATAACCTTCGTTGTGGATCAGATGCCCGAGCGTGCAGACCCGTTCACCCGAGGCGGCGTTTGCGAGCGCCTCCTCCAAACGGTCGGTCGCCCGCTGGACGCCAAAGCAAAAGCCGGCATGCTCGGCAAGAATGACCGAGCGTTTTTTTGCGGTACTTTCCATTATTTTTTCATTTTTGCAAGGGCAAGCGCCTCAACCTTTGCAACGCATTGTTCAATCGAAAGGTCCGAGCTATCCAAAAGAACAGCGTCCGGCGCGGCAACGGCGGGAGCAACGGCGCGCGTACTGTCGTTATGATCGCGGCGGCGCATGTCGTCAAGAACGCTCTCGTAAGAGGTTTCCATTCCCTTTTCTTTCAGTTCCAGCCAACGGCGTTTGGCGCGGCACTCGTCGGAAGCGGTCAAAAACACTTTCAAATCAGCGTTGGGGAGAATAACCGTTCCGATATCTCTGCCGTCCATAACCACGTCGTTTTTCGCGGCGATTGAACGCTGGGTAGCCAAAAGGAAGGCGCGAACGGCGGGAATGGCAGAAACGGCGGAAGCGTACATGGAGATCTCCGGCGTGCGGATCTTGTTTCCGGTGGCTTCCCCGTTCAGGTAGACCTGTTGAGTTCCGTCGGCGTCGTAGCGAAGTTCCAACGAAATTTCGGGCAAAAGAGCCGAAACGCCCTGCGCGTTCTTTGGGTCAACGCCCTTGCGCCGTGTATAAAGGCCGATCGCGCGATAGAGCGCGCCGGTATCTACGTAAATCAATCCCATTTTGGCGGCCAACGCCTTTGCAACGGTGGATTTTCCGGCTCCGCTCGGGCCGTCAAGCGCGATTTGAAAACTCATAAGCGATTGATCCTCTCTGTAAAATCGGATTCTTTATTCATTTGCCGTTTCGGCGGCGTTTTTGCCGGCCAGCCACGCAGTGGAAAAGGCGATTTGCAGGTTGAAACCGCCGGTATAAGCGTCAACGTCCAGAATTTCGCCCGCAAAAAAAAGTCCCTCGATCAACCGCGATTCCATGGTTTTGGGGTTGACTTCCGATACGGCCACACCGCCGCGCGTGACGATCGCTTCGCTGATCGGGCGCAGGCCGGAAAGCGGAACGCGGAAGCATTTGAGCAAAGCCAGAATGCTTTTGCGCTCCTCTTTGGTAATGGAATTGACCTTTTTGCGCGGGTCGATCCGCGTTGACAGAATAAACGGTTCGATCATTTTTTGCGGGAGCAAATCGTCCAGCGCATTGGCAAAATCGCGGTTTTTATACTTGGAAAAATCCGCGAGTAAACGCTCGTCCAGTTTTTCGGGCGAAAGCGCGGGTTTGAGGTCGATTTGCGCCTCGTATTTTCCCGGAAGAATATCCGAAAGATGAGCCGACGCCGAAAGAACGGTGGGGCCGGAAAGCCCGAAATGCGTAAACAAAAGCTCGCCGAAATCCTCGTAAACGTTTTTTTGACTTGCCGTTTCTACAATTCGCAAACCGATATTCCGCAAGGATAGCCCCTGCATTTGTTTACACAAATCGCCCGATTCCACAAGCGGGACGAGCGAGGGGCGGATCGGAGTTATCGTATGTCCCAACTCTTTCGCCATGCGGTAACCGTCACCGTCGGAGCCGGTTTTGGGGTAAGATTTGCCGCCCGTTGCAAGAATAACCGCGTTGACCGCCAGGGTTTCCCCGTTCTCGGTCAGAATTCCCGTTACGCGGCCCTGGGTTTGAAGAACGGCTTGTACGCGGGTATGTAAAACGGTAACGTCCAGTGAGCGGCAACGGGCAACAAGCGCGTTGGCAATATCGTCGGCCCTGTCCGAAACCGGAAATACCCGATTCCCCCGCTCCACTTTCAGCGGTACGCCCAGCCCTTCAAAAAAGGTCATTGTGTCGGACGGTCCCATTGCCGCGAGCGCGGCGTAAAGAAAGCGCGGATTGGTTGGAACGTTGGATAAAAACTCCTCGCGCTCGCAAAAATTGGTCACGTTGCAACGACCCTTTCCCGTAATGCGGAGCTTTTTGCCCAAACGGTCGTTTCGCTCTGCAAGAAGGACCTGCGCCCCCGCCTCGGCGGCGCGAATGGCCGCAAGCATTCCGGCGGCGCCCCCGCCGATCACCGCAACCTTTTTATTAAAATCAGCCGTTCTTTTTTTCGTAGACATCGTAACGATCCCAAATGTCTTCCAGCTCGTGTAACCGACGATCAAGGATCTCCTGATTGCGGCGGGAGAGCGCAACGATCAGCGCGTTGATAATGCTCATAGGCGCAACAAGCGAATCCACAAAGGAAGCCATATCGCTTTGCGCCGTTAAAAGCTGATCGGCAAGCGGCGCCAGCGGCGAATGCGCGCTGTCGGTAAGCGCAATCACGTTCGCGCCCTTCGACTTTGCATACTCGGCGGCGTTGATCACACGCTTGGAATAGCGCGGAAAACTGATAGCAATCATTACGTCGCCCGGGTGAATTTGCAAAAGCTGCTCGAACAGCTCGCTGCCCGAGGTGGATTGCAGCAGTTTTACGCGGTCGAAGATCATGCGCAGATAATAGTTCAAAAAGCCGGCAAGATAGGAGGAAGAACGCACGCCGACGATATAAACGTTATCGGCATTTGCAATTCTTTCCACGGCGTCTTTAAAAAAGGCCTGGTTGGTATGCTCAATGGTTTTGCGAATGCGGTCGGCATCCGAAAGAAGCACCTTTTCCAGAATGTTGGCGTTTCCAAGCAGTTGGTTGGTTACCTCCATGCGCTGGAAAGAAGTAAGGCGGTTGCGCATGAGCGATTGAAGGGAGCTTTGAAAGTCGGGGTATCCGTCAAAACCGAGCTCAATGGCAAAGCGCACCACCGTGGATTCGGAAACACCCACGATCTCGCTCAATTTGGAGGCGGTGATGTAGGCGGCTTTTTCATATTGCTGCAAAATAAACGTTGCAATGCGCTTTTGCCCTTTGGAAAAGGTTGGCATACGCTCCTCGATTTGTTTCAGAAGATCCGAATTCATGGTTTCTCCTCTCGGCACACATAATAATTACTTTAATATTATAGCAAATTAAAACAAATATGTCAATGGAATTTGCAAAAAAATAAAGCATTTTATGCAAAAATACCGGCTTTTCGCCGTTGAAAAAGCCGGTATAAGGAGTTTTTGCAATCCGTTTACGTCAGTCGTCGCAGTTTTCCCAGTTGTGATAAACGTCCATCACGTCGTCGTCTTCTTCCAGTTTTTCGATCAGAAGATTCATAAACTTAATGTCGTCCTCGTTGGTCAGGGTGACGTAGTTAGAGGCCTGTTTGGTCTTTTCGGCGGAAAGGATTTCGTATCCCGCCTTGGCAAGGTCTTCTTGAATAGCGTAAACGTCATCCGGCTCGGTGGTTACGATAAAGACTTCCCCGTCGGATTTAAAATCCGAAGCGCCGGCTTCCAGTGCTTTTTCCATCAGTTCGTCCTCGTTGATATCGCCGTCCTCGTTGTTGATCACAATTTCGCCAACGTCGGTAAAGAGGTAGCCCACGCAGCCGGTTTGCCCCATGTTGCCGTGGTATTTGGAAAAGTAGGCGCGCACGTTGCCCGCGGTACGGTTGCGGTTATCGGTGGTGGCGTTGACGATTACGGCAATGCCGGCCGGGCCGTAGCCCTCGTAGGAAACTTCCTCGTAGTTCTCGCCGGAGGCACCCATTGCTTTTTTGATACAGCGCTCAATGTTATCGTTGGGAACGTTATTAGCTTTGGCTTTCTGAATCAGATCGCGCAGTTTGGAGTTGGAGTTCGGGTCTCCGCCGCCTTCTTTGACCGCAACGGTGATCTCCTTGCCGATTTTGGTGAAGACCTTGCCTCTTGCGGCGTCGGTTTTTTCTTTTTTGTGCTTGATGTTAGCCCATTTGCTGTGTCCGGACATGGTAAATATTCTCCCTTCGGTTGATTAAACTTTTTCGGTACGGCGCAGGCAGATCAGATCAAACGCGTTGCCAAGCACCGTTTTGGCAGCCGCAGTAAGGTTCAGGCGCGACGCACGCACGGCGGGATCGGCCGCCGTTTGGATCGGGCAGTTATGATAGAAGCGGTTGAACGCCGCCGCAACATCCAGAATAAAGCGGGTAACGATACTTGGCTCATAATCGGCAATCGCGTTGCAAACCCGTTCGCCGAAGCGACAAAGCGTTTTGACAAGCGCGGCTTCCTCCTCGCAGGTGATATGAACCGTTTTTTGGTCGTTTCCCCCTGCTTTTGCAAGCACCGAACAGGCGCGCGCGTAGGTGTACTGCACATAGGGGCCTGTATTGCCGTCAAAATTGAGCGCCTCGTCCATAATGAAGTTAATATCTTTCATACGGTTGTTGGAGAGATAGTAGAACACGATAGCGCCAACGCCCACCGCCTCGGCAATTTCATCGTCGTTTTCGGCAACCTGCCCTTTTTCGCGGCGGATCTCACGCACTTTTTCAATGGCGCGAGCAAACAGATCCTTCAAAAGAACCACGTTCCCGGTACGGGTTGCCAGCTTTTCGCCGCCCAGCGAAACGGTGCCGTAAGGCACGTGGACAAGCTCGTTGTACCAAGGGTATCCCATAAGTTCCACCACCTTGAACCACTGCGCAAAATGAAGCGATTGCTGCGCGCTCGTTACGTAAATAGCTTTATCAAAGTGATAATTCTCTTTGCGGTATACGGCGGCGGCAATATCGCGCGTGGGATAGAGCGTGGAACCGTCGCGTTTGAGGATCAGGCAGGGCGGCATATTGTAATCCGAAAGATCAACGATCGAGGCGCCGTCGTCAATTTTGAGCAATCCTTTTTTACGCAACAGTTCGATTTGCGCCGGCATTTTATCGGTGTAAAAGCTCTCTCCCAGGAAGGAATCGAAGGTGATGCCGAGCTGCTTGTAGGTTTTTTCGTATTCTTTTAAACTGATGTCCACAAACCAGCGCCAAAGGGCAAGATTTTCTTTATCGCCCGTTTCCAGTTTGTGAAATTCGGCGCGCGCCGCGTCGGCAAGGTCTTCGCGAGGGGCAATTCCCTTTTCGGGATCGCCTTTGATCTCGTTGTTGATACGAACGTACAGTTCCACCAGCCGATCGATCCCGCCGGTTTCCACTTCCTGCCGATTGCTCCAAAGACGGAACGCAAGAATCAGTTTGCCAAACTGCGTTCCCCAGTCGCCCAGGTAGTTAATGCCAAAGCAATCATACCCGGCAAACTCGTGCAGTTTGCGAATGGAATGGCCGATAACCGTTGTTCCCAAATGCCCAATATGGAAGGGTTTTGCAACGTTGGGGGAAGAATAGTCGAGCACCACCTTTTTCCCTTTGCCGAAGGTTTGCGCACCGTAGCGCTCGCCCTTTTGCAGGATTTCGGGAACCACGCTGTTTTCCAAATACGAATTTGCAATGGTGAAGTTGAGATATCCGTTTACAGCAGCCACCGTGCCAATGGCAGGGTCTTTTACAACATCGGCAAGCGTTTGCGCGATTTGCACCGGCGAACGACGAAGCGCCTTGCTCAATCGGAAGCACGGAAAAGCAAGATCGCCCATGGCGGGGTCGGGCGGGTATTCCAAAAGCCCGGCAACTTCCAGAGAGGTCAGGCCGTGGTCGGGATTGAGCGAATCCGTCCCGGCAAGAATGGCGTTTGCCACTCGTTTTTTAATGGTTTGCATAGTTTGGTTTCCTTTATTAACAATTTGGTATCATTTTCAATCTTATTGTGTGAATTCGCCGGTTTTTGCCTCAATAAACCCCAAAAGTACCGCAGAATTCAAAAGGAGCTGGGCTCCGCGCCTGCCGGAGCTGACAGTGATTTCGGCAAAATCCTCGGCCGATTTTTCCACGTAAGTCGGAAATCTCTTTTTCATTCCGATCGGTGAAACACCGCCGCGAATATAGCCGGTTAAAGCAAGCAGATCTTTCACGTGCACCATT
>JBGUNW010000148.1:0-3363 GCA_045117555.1 Eubacteriales bacterium | reverse complement strand
ATAACGTTCCCCAAAGGACTCGAGACGATAGGAGCGGAGGCGTTCCGCTGGTGCGATTCGCTTAAGCGCGTGGAGTTTCCCGAAGGCTTGACGACGATTGGAGATTCCGCGTTCGAATCCTGCGATTCGCTTGCAGACGCGACGTTTCCCGGAAGCCTGCGGACGATTGGAAATAGCGCGTTTCAGTTTTGCAAACTTAAAGACGTAACGTTTCCCGAAGGCGTCGTCGCGATCGGAGATTTCGCGTTTCGGGGATGTTTCCAGCTTGCAAAGGCGGCGGCGCCCGCGAGTCTTCAAGAGATAGGTCGCGAGGCTTTTCCGGAAAAGGTCTCTTTCACGGCGCCGGAGGGTTCGTGGGCCGCCCAATGGATCGCGAAACGCTGACGAAGCCTTCGGCCGTTGAGCGCGTGATTTTCTCAAAATCGTCAAAAAAATCTTGACGACAATTCGCCGCCCGCAAACAATAACGTCGTCTTCGATAAGAAAACACGGCTATGAGAGGACGTTCACGACAGGAATAGAGGAATGATAACGACGCTTTTAATCGTATCGCTGCTGCTGATCTTTCGCCCCAGCTTGTCGGACTTCATTACGGGAACCGGCTGTTTCGTTGTCGGCGCGATCCTAGTCTTTATCGTGATACCGGTCGTCGTCGCGCTCCTTGCGCTAGAACTTGGCGTCGCGTTGCTTATTTTCGACGCCCTCTCCGTCTAGCCGTGTTTTTGCGCGTGGAAAAAAAAGGACTCCGACAACCGTCAGAGTCCTTTTTTGATTTGCGTCGCGGAATCGGATCATTCGTCGTCGTCGCCGTTCAAGATCGCGTCGATAACTTCGCGTCAAAAGAAACTATAGGCGAAAATTCAAGCGTATGTTCTAATATAAGCGTCGCAAGTGAAAAACACGACGCTTACTGCTTCCTCAACCTATGTTCAAGGAGTTCCGCTATGGCTATTATATTCCGCAACACGCAAGGCGAATATCGCCGCGTTAAATATTCCGACGCCGCTATCTTCGCCGAAAAATACTGCGTTTCTTATCACCTTGACGATAGGAAACAGCTTTTAGAATGGCTAAAAGGACTGCGAATCCTGCGCAAGACGCTTCATAGAATCGAACGTCATCGCCGCGACGCAATTGAAAGTTATTCGCCCGAAGCAATTAAAATCGCCCGTCTTATTGAGGATAACTACGACGCTGTAGACTATATTTATCGCGAATTTTTAGAACAGGGCGCGATGTTCTTTGACCGTTCGCCGGACGTTTATTGCGGTCGTTTGTATAGCGATTGGCGAACTTATCAGATCGTCTATATGGCGCTCAGGAAACACAAGGTCTGCGGCGGGCTGTGGGCGTTTCAAGCCGTAGAATAAAACAAAAGACCCCGCGTCGTAAGGCGCGGGGCTTCTGCTTTATTCGTCGTCGTCGCTTAGAATCGCGTCGAGAAAGTCTATCGCGTCGTCGCCGCCGCTTTCTTCGTACTTCTTCTTACGCCATTCGGCCCATTCGCGTTCCATTTGTTCGCGTGGAAACGGTTCTTTGCGAGCGCGTTCCAGCCATTCAGGGTGGTTCCTGATAAACAAATCTTGCATCGAGACAAGCTTTGCACGGTCGAATACCGTCCGTATTCGGTCTTTCGTGAAAGTCTTTTCTTCGTCTGACATAGTTTTTTCTCCTTTTACTTCTTAGCGGTCTTCTTCTTTTTGTCGAAATTATAGATCGCGGCGTGACCTCTTTCCGTGAGCGAATAAGAGTTTTCGCCGTCCTTATCGACATAGTTTTTCTCGACTAGTTCATCGATTATATCGCGACAGAAGCTAGGCGCGACCTCTTCCTGTTTGGTACTAAGCGCTCTTGCAGCGTCTTTGAGGAACGATTCAAGGTTCGTTATCTTGCCGTCGCCGATAAACTTCTTTATAAAGCGCAACAACGCTTTATCTTCGTCGTCAAGGTTATTCCCCGCGTTGCGATACTTGGGATCGATAACGACTTTCGGTTCCTCTTTTTTCTTAGGCGCTGGCTTCGGCTTCGGTTCCTTCGGCTTCTTAGGCGGCTTAGTGGATTCCTTTGCCTTTGGTTTTGGCGCAGGTTTAGGCGATTCTACGGGCTTAGACGGCTCCGCAGGTTGCGGTTCCTCTGTCTTTGGCGGTTCTGATTGCGGCTCTGATTTAGATTCTTCAACCTTCGGTGGTTCAGGTTTATGTTCCGCTTTAGGTTCTTCTACCTTCGGCGGTTCCGTCTTAGGCGTTTCCTCAACCTTTGGCGTTTCAGTTTGCGGTTCTTCTTCCGTCTGCGTTGGTTGCGCCGCCATAGGATTAGCGACGCGATGTTCCTTCGCTATATTGCTGTTAAATCTGTCGAAGAACTTGCCGACAATTTCCGGGACAAGAGACTCTCTCAATTTCTTACGACCCTTTTCGTCTTGCGGATTTTGCCTGATGAAATCTTCGAGTTTTTTCGCTACGTCGTAGAAAATCCACTGATACCCCGATCCTGAGACGTTTGTAAACGTGTCCAAAATATCCTTTGCGGCGACGGCATATTTCTTTGCAAGTTCAGCGTCTGCTTCGCCTTTAAGAACGCCGCTCTTATTGAGTTTGCTCGTATTCTTGACCTTCGACGCGAAATTATTGACTTTCTTCTCGTCGCTAAAGAAGGATTCGACTTCCTTTGCCAGTTTCGTCCTTTCTTGAGACAACAACATCCAGTCGTATTGATCAGAAGCGCCGTCAAAGAGACTAGGAACAGCGTCAGGATTCTTGATAGGGTTAGTATGCGCAACGTCCTGTGCAAATCTTCTTACATCGTCTACGGACGGCTTCTTTTTCTTCTTGTCACCGACGCCAAACGCCATTTTATATGTCTGATACTGCGCTTCGTCTGCGTTCGGTATCGACCCGATCGCGAGGAACTTTCCGATCGGGACGGCAAGTTTCCAGTCGATTTTGCCAGCCTTAACGTCTTCGTACAACACGTCCGACAATCCCGCGAGAGCGCGTCCGTTCTCTGCAAGTTTATTGTTTTTGGAGATAAACTGTCGGACTTTCGGTCTGTTCTCCCAGTCGGGGCAGTTGCGCATAACGTCGGCGACGTCGATTTCCGACCCTTTTCCGTCCGCGATATTGAAGATCGCGCCCTCTACTTTCGCGTCGTTCGCCGTCTTCGCGTCGCAGTATACGACGCGCATATTGCCCGTATAACCGCTCTTTTTCGCGATATTCATACGGTGATGTCCGTTGACGACGTAATCGTTTCCGTCGTCTGGGTCGCGCCATACCATAATCGTATTCGACAGTTTAAGGTCGAATTGCGCTCCGCTGTAAAGGTTGCTTGCGCCTGATTCCGCGTCGCCGCCTAGCTTGAACT
>JBGUNW010000147.1:0-8129 GCA_045117555.1 Eubacteriales bacterium | reverse complement strand
TCGTCTTCCCGGCGCCGTTTACGCCCAAAAGGGCAAACAGCTCTCCTTCTTTTACCGAAAGGTTCAAATCGTCCACCGCCGTTATTTTTGGGTAGATCTTGGTGAGATGTTCGCATTGAATGGCGTTCATTTTTCAATGTCCTCCTTTTGAAAGCGCGATTGCAGACCTTGGTAAAAATCGGTCAGAACGCGCGAAACGGTTTCCTGGTTCCAGTCAAAATAGGAAGTTGCAATCATGGTTGCAATGCCGTGAACGACCGTCCACATTTCCAGATAGAAGAGCAGGGCATCCTCGCGGGAAAGCCCCAGCGTTTTTTGCAAAATTGCAAGAAAGGGTTCCAGTTCTGTCGGATCGTCGGCGGGATTTTTGCTCCGATCCCGCATAAATAACCAACGGAAAAGCTTCGGCTCCTCCCGTGCAAAGGCAATGTAGGCAAGCCCCGCGGCGCGGTAGGGACGGTCGGAGGATTGCATTGCTGTTTCCACCCGGCGGTTATAAACGGCAACCGCTTCACGGTAGACGGCCTGTTCCAGCTCGCCCGTTGAGGCGAACTGCGAAAAAATCGGTTGCGTGGAAACGCCGAGCTTTCTTGCCACGGCGCGCGCGCCAAGTGCTCCCGGCCCTTTTTCGCAAACCGTATCCAGCGCCGCCCGTAAGATCATTTCCTTTGAAACTTGTTGTTTTTTCGGCATTTGCTCCTCCAAAAAATAACGTTCGTTATATAACAGATGTTATTTTATCATATCGAGCGAAAAAAGTCAAGTATTTTGAAAATTTTTTTGAATTGCTTGACAAAACGAAAAAAGCATGATAGAATAAATATAACATTTTTATGCGAAAGGAGAACGGGAGAATGAAATCGTATTTCTATTATGCTGTAAACGGTCGATTTTACTACTCCTATTCTCAAAAGGGGTCTTCTGTTTTCGCATAATTTTTCAAAATGAAAATTGCGAGATACGGTTGCAAACCCCGAATAAAACCGGGATTTTGCGGTAACCGATTCAAAAAGGCAGGCATACGCAACCCGGAACGGTTCGGGGCGTGTGCCTGCTTTCGTATTGCACTCGTATGAAAGGGAAGGAGAAAGGCGAATGAAATCTTTGGAGGAGATCCGAAAAGAAATTGACGGAGCCGACGAGCAGATCGCCGCGGCGTTTTGCAACAGAATGCGGGCGGTGGGCGAAATTGCCGCGTATAAAAAAGAGCGCGGATTGCCGGTTTACGACGCCGCGCGGGAAGAGGACATTCTGCGCCGCGCCGACGAGCGCGTGGCCGATGAAGAATTGCGCGGCTATTACCGGCTGTTGCAAAAGGACTTAATGGATATTTCCCGCGCGTATCAGCAAAAAGTGCTGGAAGGAATGAAGATCGCCTATTGCGGAACAGCCGGCGCGTTTGCCGCGCTTGCCGTGGAAAAACTTTTTCCCAATGCCTCCGCCGCGCCGTTCGGCGACTTTGCCGCCGCCTACCGCGCGGTGGAAAGCGGGGAATGCGACAGCGCCGTTTTGCCGGTGGAAAACAGTTTCGCGGGCGAAGTGGGCGTTGTGTGCGACCTCTTGTTTTCCGGCTCGCTCTATATCAACCGCGTTATGATGCTGGACGTTACGCAGAATCTGCTTGCGCCCAAAGGGAGCAATTTGCAAACCATCAAGCGGGTGGTCAGCCATCCGCAGGCGCTTGCCCAATGCGCCTCTTTCTTGAAAAAGCAGGGATATGAGCAAACCGAGTTTTCCAATACCGCGTTGGCCGCAAAATACGTTGCCGAGCAAAACGACCCCACCCTTGCGGCGATCGGCACGCGCGAGGCGGGCGTACTTTTCGGGTTGGAAACGCTTGCCGCCGGAATTCAGGACAGCAACCGGAATTCCACGCGCTTCGTAGTCCTTTCGCGCACCGAATGCACCCGGCCGCGGCAGGAGGACGATTGCTTTTTCATGGTCTTTACCGTAAAAAACCAGGCGGGCGCGTTGGCCAAAGCCATTCGCATCATCGGTGATCACGGATTCAATATGCGCGGACTGCACAGCCGACCTATGCGGTCGCTTGTTTGGCAGTATTATTTCTATCTGGAATGCGAGGGCAACATTCGCTCTGCCGAAGGGCAGAAAATGTTGGAAGAATTGCAAAGCGTTTGCGATAAATTAAAGGTAGTTGGCAGCTACTCCTGCCGGGAAGGAGAAACGGTATGATCTTACCCGTCCGCCTGGGCGAGCGGTCTTACGACGTCGTGATAGAGCGCGGCGCGCTGGATCGCGCCGGGGAACTGTTAAATTTGAACCGCAAGACGCTCGTTGTTACCGATAACGGCGTTCCGCCCGTTTACGCGCAAACGGTTGCCAATGCCTGCCGCGCGGCAAAAATCGTTACCGTGGAACAGGGAGAGGGGAGCAAGAGCTTTTCCTCTTTGCAAACGGTGCTTGCCGCCATGCTGGAATTTGAAATGACGCGCGCCGACTGCGTTGTGGCCGTCGGCGGCGGCGTTCCGGGCGATCTTGCCGGTTTCGCGGCGTCGATCTATATGCGCGGCGTGGACTTTTATAATGTTCCAACCACTCTGCTTTCGCAGGTGGATTCCTCGATCGGCGGAAAGACCGCAATCAATTTCGGGGGCGTAAAAAATCCGATCGGCAGTTTTTATCAGCCCAAAAAGGTTCTGATCGACCCGAGCGTGCTTTCCACGCTGGACGCGCGCCAATTTCGCGCCGGGCTTGCCGAAGTGATCAAAATGGCGGCGACGTTTGATGAAAAATTGTTTGAAAAAATCGAGCGTGAGCCGGTGGATCGTTGGTTGGACGAGCTGATTTATCGTGCGTTGGAAATCAAACGGGACGTTGTGGAAAAAGACGAGCGCGAGGCCGGACTGCGGAAACTCCTCAATTTCGGTCATACCGTGGGGCACGCCGTAGAGGCGGTTTCTGCCCCCGCGCTGCTGCACGGCGAGTGCGTGGCGCTGGGAATGCTTCCCATGTGCGAAGGCGCCGCCCGGAAAAGAATATTGAATTTATTGAAGAAAACCGGCTTGCCCACCACCTGCGCCGTCTTGCCGGAACGGCTTGCGGCCGTGATCGCGCACGATAAGAAGGCGGCGGCCGACGGGATCGACTGCGTGATTGTGGAAAAAATCGGCTCTGCGAAAATCATCCGTCTTTCTTTGGCCGAGGTGCAAAAGCGAATCGCCGCCGCTTTCGGGAGGACGAACCAATGAAACTCGGTCTGATCGGCGAAAAGTTGCCCCATAGCTATTCCAAACGCATTTTCGAAAACGTTTTGGGCTATCCTTCCTATGATTTGATCGAGCTGAAACGAGAGGAACTTTCCAACTTTTTTGCAACCACCGATTTAGATGCTTTCAATGTGACCGTACCTTATAAAACCGAGGTCATTCCGCTTTTGAAAGGCGTGGATGAAAAGGCGAAACGCATCGGCGCCGTCAACGCCGTCCGGCGCGAGGCCGACGGGTTTATCGGAACGAACACCGATTACGACGGACTTCGGATGCTCTTGCTGCAATCGGGCATCCCGGTTCAAGGCAAAACGGTTTTGATTTTGGGTACCGGCGGAACTTCCAAAACCGCGGCGGCGGTTTGCACCGACCTTGGGGCAAAAAAGATCGTCAAAGTCAGCCGGCAAAAATCGGGGGCCGCAGTTTCCTATTCCGAGGCGCCGGATGCCGGCGGCGAGGTCATTATCAATACCACCCCCGTGGGAATGTACCCGAAAACGCAGGATTCCCCTGTGGATCTGCGGAGGTATCCGGGGCTATGCGGGGTCATTGACGTGATTTATAATCCGCTCCGCACGGCGTTGGTGGGGCAGGCGAAGGAGTTGGGGATTCCCGCCGTTTCGGGACTGTTGATGCTTGCCGCGCAGGCCGTTGTTGCCGAGGCGTTCTTTTTGAACAAAAAAATCACCGATGAAGAAATCACCGCCCGCGCCGAGAGGATCGAGCGGGAGCTGCGCAGGGAAACCGAAAACCTGATCCTTATCGGTATGCCCTCGGTCGGAAAGACCACAGTGGGGCACCTTCTGGCTCAAAAATTGAATTGCGCGTTTTACGATACCGATGCCGAGCTGGAAAAAACGATCGGCCCGATCTCCGAATTTATCCGTGCCCACGGAGAGGACGCGTTCCGTACCGCGGAGAGTGAGTTGGTTGCCGGACTGATGAAAACCGTGCGCGGCGCGGTCATTGCAACCGGCGGCGGCGCCGTCCTGCGGGCCGAGAACCGCCGCGCGCTTTTGGAAAACGGGCGCGCGATCCTGCTTGTGCGGGGCGCGGAAAGCGTTCTGCTTGACGAAACTCGCCCGCTTTCGGATACCAAAGAAAAATGGGAGGCGCTTTGGCAAAAGCGCGAACCGATCTATCGCGCGGTCGCCGATGTTACCGTTTCCGGCTTTGATACGCCGGCGGAGGCCTGTGATCGCATTTTGGAGGAATTGAATTTATGAAACTGCTTGTTCTGAACGGCCCGAACCTTAACCTGTTGGGCGTGCGCGAGCCGGATATTTACGGAAAGAAAACCTACGCCGATCTTGTTCGCGCGGTGAAAGAGGAGTGTCGTCGGCGCGGTATCGCCGTCAAAATCATGCAAAGCAACTCCGAGGCAACGCTGGTCACCGCCATTCAGAAGGCGTACGGAAAATACGACGGACTGATCATCAACCCCGCGGCGTATACGCATACCAGCGTCGCACTGCTCGACGCGATCAAGGCCGTTGCCATTCCCACAGTGGAAGTTCACCTTTCGGATGTATCGAACCGCGAGGAATTCCGCAAAGTTTCCTACGTAGGCCTTGCCGCGAAAAAGACGATCTCCGGCAAGGGGATCGGCGGGTATCTGGAAGCGATCGCATTTTTTGCCGAAGGAGCAAAGGCATGAAAGTTTGCATTCGGGCAGGCATGGCAAAAGGGCAGGTGCAGGCGCCGCCCTCCAAAAGCGCGGCGCACCGGGCGCTCATCTGCGCGGCGCTGGCAAAGGGAACTTCCATCGTCCGCGGCGTTGGCGAAAGTCAGGATCTTCTGGCAACGCTGGATTGTATTCGCGCTCTTGGCGCAAAGGCGGAGCTTTGCGGCAATACCGCAACCGTTACCGGGTTTGCAAACCCGCCGGCCGGGTACTTCCCCTGCCGGGAAAGCGGAAGCACTTTGCGTTTTTTTCTGCCGCTTTGCCTTTTGAAAGCTACGCCTTCCGTTCTTTCGGGCAGCCCCCGCCTGTTGGAGCGGCCCATGGAAGTTTACCGTAAAATTTGCGGGGAGCAAGGGTTGCTTTATGAGCAAACAGGGGAACAAATCCGCGTTTGCGGTCCGCTTTCGCCGGGTAATTTTCAAATTCGCGGCAATCTTTCCAGCCAGTTTCTTTCGGGGCTGTTGTTTGCGCTCCCGCTTCTCGGCGGTGAAAGCAGGATCATTGTAGAGCCGCCGTTCGTCAGCCGCCCGTATGCGGAAATGACGATCGACACCCTTGAAAAATTCGGGATCCGCGTAGAGCGCCCCGATCCGCTGACCTTCGCAATCCCCGGCGGGCAGAGCTATCGCCCGGCCGATTTCACGGTGGAGGGCGATTGGTCGAACGCCGCTTTTTACGAGGCGCTCAACCTGCTTGGCGGCAAGGTGACCGTCGGCGGCTTGAACCCCGCTTCCCGGCAGGGCGACCGCGTTTACCAAAGCGTTTTCCCGCGGTTTCCTTCCGGGCGTCCCACGGTGGATATTGCCGATTGCCCCGATCTTGCTCCCGTTTTTATGGCGCTGGGCGCGGCGTTTCACGGAATCGTTTTGAAAAACACCGCGCGCCTCAAAATCAAGGAGAGCGATCGCGGCGCGGCCATGGCGCAGGAACTTGCCAAATTCGGCGTTGCCTGCAAGGTGGAGGAGAATACCGTTGCCGTTTCCGGCGGCGGGGTGAAAAAACCGGCCGTGCCGATTTTCGGACACAACGATCACCGGATTGTCATGGCGTGCGCCACGTTGCTTACGCGTACCGGCGGTGAACTGGAAGGGGCGGAGGCGGTAACAAAAAGCAACCCGACCTACTTTACCGATTTACAAAACCTCGGAATTGGAGCTGAAATATTATGGAATTGAAACCTGATAAAAAAATACTCATCGTAGGTCTTGGGCTTTTGGGTGGGAGCTATGCTCAGGCGCTTTCGGAGCAGGGCTTTTCCGTTCGCGCTATTACGCGGCGGCAGGATTCGATTGATTTTGCCCTGGAAAAAGGGTGGATCGAGGCCGGCACCACCGTTCCCGACCCCGCATGGATCGGCTGGGCGGATCTGACGGTGCTTGCCCTGTATCCGCATGTTTTGCTGGAATGGTTGGAAACCAACGCAAAGTATTTTGCTCCCGGTTCGTTCGTCACCGACGTCACCGGCGTGAAAACCGCGGTCGTTTACCGCGCGCAGGAGCTGATCCCCGACGGCGTGGAGTTTATTGCGGCGCACCCCATGGCGGGGCGCGAGGTTTGCGGGGTGGAGAACAGCACCGCAGAGATTTTTCGCGGTGCAAACTATATTGTCGTTCCTACCGAAAAGAATACGCCCGAAGGCGTTGCGCTTTGCCGTTCTTTGGGCGAACGGCTTGGCTTTGCCCGTGTGAGTGAGCTGACGCCCGAAAAACACGACCGTATCATTGCCTACGTTTCGCAGCTGACGCATTGCATTGCCGTTTCCTTAATGACCTGCAACATGGACCCCCGCTTGCAGGACTACACCGGCGACTCCTTCCGCGATCTGACCCGCATTGCAAGGATCAACGAGGAAATGTGGAGCGAGCTGTTCCGCGTGAACAAAGAGGCGCTTATTTCGCAAATCGACGCCTTTGCGGGGGAACTGCACCGCATTCGCACCTATCTTTCGGACGGGAACGAGGAAAAGCTAAAAGAAATGATGCGCCTTTCCACCGAGCGGCGCGCACTTTTCGATAAACAACCGGCAAAGTCCGGGGAAAAGAGGTAACCCGATATGAATATGAATTTCAAGCGCAAACTGCCAATTCCAATGGATATTAAAAAAATGTATCCTTTAACGCCGGAATTGGAGCGGATCAAAACCGTGCGCGACGAAGAGATCAAAGCCGTTTTTGAAGGCAAAAGCTCTAAATTTCTCGTTGTGATCGGCCCCTGCTCGGCCGACAGTGAGGACGCGATGCTGGACTACGCCAACCGGCTGATGCACCTGCAGGAGCAAACCAAGGAAAAACTGTTGCTGATCCCGCGCGTTTATACCAACAAACCGCGCACGGTGGGCGACGGGTATAAGGGAATGCTCCACCAGCCCGACCCGCAAAAGCATTCGGATCTGCTTGCAGGGATCGTTGCCATTCGCCGCATGCACACCCGCGTACTGGCCGAAACCGGACTTTCCACCGCCGACGAAATGCTCTACCCCGAAAATCACCGCTACCTTTCGGACCTGCTTTCCTACGTTGCCGTGGGCGCGCGGAGCGTGGAGGACCAGCAACACCGCCTGACCGCCAGCGGCCTGAACATTCCGGTCGGCATGAAGAACCCCACCGGCGGCGATCTTTCGGTGTTGATGAATTCCATTACCGCCGCGCAGCACGGGCATTCCTTTATTTACCGCGGCTGGGAGGTGGAGTCTATGGGCAACCCTCACGCGCACGCCATTCTGCGCGGGTATGTCAACAAACACGGAGAGTCGCTCCCCAACTACCATTATGAAGACCTTGCCCATCTTGCGGCGCTGTACGCCGAGCGCGAGCTTGTCAACCCGGCCGTTCTGGTAGACACCAACCATGCCAATTCGGGCAAGCGGTATGCCGAGCAGCCGCGCATTGCAAAGGAAATTTTGCATTCCCGCCGTCAAAACCGCGAGATCGGCGCGCTCGTCAAGGGCTTGATGATCGAAAGTTATATTGAGGACGGCTCGCAGAAGATCGGCGAGGGGTGCTACGGCAAATCCATCACCGATCCCTGCCTGGGCTGGGAGAAGACCGAGCGCCTGCTTTTGGAGCTTGCCGATATACTGTAATGGAAAAGAAGGATCGTCCCTTGCGGAACGGTCCTTTTTTGCGTGTGGTGGAAAAACGGCGGCGCGTCCGTCATTTTGAAAGCAAGAATATCATGTACCCGGAATTGTTCTGCGCGAAGAAGCTGAAATTGCTATT
>JBGUNW010000146.1:0-1966 GCA_045117555.1 Eubacteriales bacterium | reverse complement strand
GAGACGGTGCGAACGCGCCTTCAACCCGAAAACAACCGCAAAACGAAAGCGGCAACCAGCACCATTTACCTTTTGCACAAGCTGACGGTTCCCGCCGTTTTAGTGGAATGCGGGTTTCTTTCCAATCCTGCCGAGGCGGAGAAACTGAATACCCCGGAATATCAGGAAAAGCTCGCGCTCGTTCTGGCTTTGGCAATCAGCAACGCCTGCCGGAATATCCCTTTTCCCGGCGTTTGATTTTATTGCCGTTTGCTCTTGATTTTTCTGCAAGCTTCCTGTATAATAAAAGAGAATCGCAGAAGCGGAGGAACGGCAATGAAAGGATTGAAAACGGTTTATATTTGCACCGAATGCGAGTATAAAACGGCAAAATGGATGGGTAAATGCCCGAATTGCGGCGCTTGGAACTCCTTTGCAGAGGACGTTGAGGAAGCGGCGCCCGCGGCATCCGCGGCGGCGCCAAAGCGCGTCAGCATGGTTCCTACGGGAGATAACAAGGCCACCGGCTTTCAGGATTTGGTCATTCCCGATTATATGCGCCAAAAAACCGGGCTTGGGGAGTTGGACCGCGTTCTGGGCGGCGGATTGGTGCACGGCTCGGTCGTTCTGCTTTCCGGCGAGCCGGGAATCGGTAAATCCACGCTTTTGATGCAGATTTGCGACGCTTTGGGCTCTTCCCGCCGCGTATTGTACGTTTCGGGCGAAGAATCGGGCGGCCAGCTGAAACTGCGCGCCAAGCGCCTTGGCGTACGCGGCGAAAACCTGTTTATTCTGACCGAAACCAATATTGAAAACATTTTGCGCGAGATTGACCGCGTTAAACCGGACGTTGTGATTGTGGATTCGATCCAAACGATCTATTCCGCAACCGTCAATTCCACGCCCGGAAGTGTTACCCAGGTGCGCGAAACCGCCCTTTCCTTTATCAACAAAGCCAAGAACGACGGCATTTCTATTCTGATGGTTGGCCACGTCAACAAGGAAGGCACCATTGCCGGTCCGAAGGTGCTGGAACACATGGTGGACGCCGTGCTCTATTTTGAAGGCGAGCGTCAGCAGGCTTACCGCGTGATCCGCGCGATCAAAAACCGTTACGGCTCCACAAACGAGATTGGCGTTTTCGAGATGAGCGACAAAGGACTTTTGGAAGTGGAAAACCCCTCGGAAATGCTGCTTGCCGGCCGCCCGAAAAACATTTCGGGCAACTGCGCCGTTTGCACGCTGGAAGGAACGCGGCCGCTGATCGCCGAAATTCAGGCGCTGGTAACGCCAACGGCTTTCCCGGCCCCGCGCCGCACCACCAACGGCATTGACTACAACCGAATGTGCCTGATTATTGCCGTTTTGGAAAAGCGGCTGGGTTTGAAATTTTATCAAAACGACGTTTACCTGAATGTGATCGGCGGGTTGCATATTGACGAGCCGGCCTCCGACCTTTCGGTGGCCATGGCGCTGATCTCCTCGGTAACCAACCGCGTCATTCCCGACGATCTGATCGCCATTGGCGAGCTTGGTCTTGCCGGCGAATGCCGCACGGTTGCCAACCTGGAACAGCGCGTAAAAGAGGCGGCGCGCCTCGGTTTTACCAAAGCGGTCATTCCGGAGCGCAACGTGGAAAAGCGAAAGCTGGAAGTTCCGGGTATTCAGCTCATCCCCATTAAAGGCATTTATCAAACGCTCCAACTGCTGAAAGAACAGGAATAAATAACGATTCAAAAGGTCCCGAACGCATTGCGTTCGGGACCTTTTGGATTTATTTTGCGTCAAACCATGTCTTAGCGGTATGAATTTCCACCGTGAGCGGCACGGCGTAGTGAACCACGTTTTCCATTTCCTCTTTCAGAATGCGCTCGGCTTCGTTGGCCGACGCTTCGTCCGCCTCGATCAAAAGCTCGTCGTGTACCTGTAAAATCAGGCGCGCGTTGATCCCGCTTTCGGCAAGACGGCGGTGAACGCGGATCATGGA
>JBGUNW010000145.1:0-4358 GCA_045117555.1 Eubacteriales bacterium | reverse complement strand
GGCGCCAGTCGATGCTGACCATATAACCGAAGATCACAAAGGGGATCAGGAGGTTGGACGTTACTTCGGGGATCATGTGAGCCAGGGTTGTTTCCATGGAATCCACGCGCTCGACGATGATGTTTTTGTAGCTTCCGCTGTTATTGTCAAGAACCGATCCGAGCGGGATTTTCGAGAGCTTTTCGCAAAGCTGTTTCCGGATTCCACCGAGGACAGTAAAAGTTGCCGCGTGCGACAGAGATGTGGAGAAAGAGTGCAGCGTCATCCGGATCAGCCAGAACAGCGCCATCAGGAGCACCTGGGTCAGGTAAAACTGCCACTCTCTGTTTCCGGCGAGCAACTGTTCCACGATCCTCGCAATAATGAGATAGGGAACAAAGGATGCCGCCACGCCGAAGATGGCAAGCACCACGCTACCGCCGAAATATCCCCTTTTTCTTCCGGCAAATTCCAGTACCCAGGATAACAATCCCCGTTTTTTGGTTTTCATTTTTTCCTCCTATGCATTGTTTTAGTTAGCATATGCTAACTTAATTTCTTAAAATCAAGGGCTGACAAGCCCCTGATTTTTTGTTATTCTGCGTTTTTGAGTGCTTCCACCATGTCGATCTTCTTATTTTTCCGCGCCACCATCCAGCCCACGAGCAGGGAAACGCCAAAGGTGAGCAGGATGGAAACGAGATAGGTCAATGGACCGAGCATCAGTTTCATTTCGTATTCGGACGCGAGCGCCGAGAGCATCCATTGCAAGGTTCCCAGTCCTGCCGGAAGCCCGAGAATGACGCCAATGACGGTCAGCCAGAGGTTTTGCGAGATCAGCAGTTGCCCGATCTTTTTGCTTCGGAAGCCCAGCACTTTCAGCGTTGCAAGCTCGCGCGAGCGTTCGACGTAGCTCATCACACCGAGGTTGTAAAGCACCACAATGCCGAGGATGACGGCGGCGATGACCAGAATGATGACCATGCCGTCCATAATTTGCACGAAACTGCCGAAACTGTCCATCAGTTGGCGCTTATCCTGCTTGCCGGAGATCAGTTCCGACGAAGGGATCTCGCCCGAATCTTGGTTGGTATAAAGCGCCGAAATACTGTATTGGATTCCCAATTCATCGGCAAATTCCGACGTCATGGTAATGCTTTCGGTCATAATCGAGCGGTTATAGCCGACCACTTTCACGCGGTAGGTCTCGTCGCTCCCATAGGGGGAAAATTCGATATATTCTCCAATCTTTGCCCGTTCGGCAAGGCGCAAACAGAGGTAAACGCCTTTATTCGAAAGGACGATCGGCTTGTTATTTTCATCTATTACATCAAATCTGCCTTTTTCGTTGTGAACGATATCGAGTGTTGCCGTGTAACCGCCAATGCTGATACCGGAGTAGCTTTCCCAGTCGGCATCCAGATCGGCAATCAACTCTTTTGCCCGTTCGTAATCGGTATTTTCAACCAGATTGACCTTTGTCGTATAATGTGAAATGCCGTTGTCGAACAGATCGAGAAACCCGGACATGGTATCGCGCATTCCGAGTCCGCCGACCAATAGGACCATGCAGCCGATAATTCCGACGAGCGTCATGGCAAATCGGCTCTTGTGCCGCATCAGGTCGCGAAGATTCCATTTTGTCGCAAACCCCACCTTTCCGAAAGAGGGGAGCTTTTCCAGAATGGATTTTTTCATCTTCTTTGGCGTATAGGGGCGAAGCGCGTCTGCAGCGCATCCCCGAAGCTGCGCCCGAACCGAGAGGAAACTGATGAGCGTGAGTAGTAAAACCGTTCCCGCAATGACCGGCCAACAGAACGCGGGCGTTGCCGCCGTCCAATCGGGCATATCGAAATAGGTGCCCATCATGCCGTTTTCGCTCATCACCACTTTACAAACGAAATAGCCGAGTACCGCGCCGAGCGCCGAGCCGATGACGCCGATGAACAGCCCGTAAAAGGAATAGTGCCAAAGAATGGTTCGGTTTTTGAAACCGAGCGCTTTGAGAACGCCGATTTGCGTTTTCTCCTTGGTGGCAATGCGGTGCATGGTGGTAACCATGGTAAGAATGGCAATGGCAAGAAACAGCACCGGCAGAATAGAGCCCATGGTTTTGCCCTCGGCGGCTTCTCCCATTGCCTCTTTGTAAACGGCGTGGTCTTCCTTGGGAACCACCATCAGCGTTCTGCCGAGGGCAATGCCTATGGCATCCTCCAACTCGGTTTTTCCAAGCCCCGAACGCAGATTGATTTGTGCAAACACTTTGTCGGTTGCCGCCGCGAGCATTTCATCGGTCAGCATTGCCTCCGCCTGCGCCTTTGCCGCCTCGGCGGGCATTCCGGCTTTCTGCAAGCCGTCGGTAAGGTTGTTCAAAACCTTTTGCCGCAGAATGGCGTTCAGCTTTGCGGGGGAGATATACGCAAACCCGAAGGTGTTAAAATCCGGCATGACCTGGTTCGAGTCGGCAAGGCAGATCATGTGCTCACCCGCCTTGATCAGCCCCACGACCTCGCCTTGGGTCTCCATGCCCTGAAATTCGAGCGTCAGGGTATCGCCAACGGCAATTCCGTTTTTGCTTGCAAACTTGTCGGAAAGCCAAATGCCGTCGCTCGCTTCGTCGTATTCCGCGCCGCTCATCAGTGTAAAGGTGGAAACGGTATAATTTTCCGAAACGTCGAGTGCAAGGGCTTTCTTGCTGTCGCCTTTGATTTCCAAATTGACCGAAAGATATCTTGTCGCCGCATCCACGCCGTCGATCGAAGCGATTTTATCCAAATCGTCCTTGGTAAACCCGGTCTCGGAATAAAGCCGATAATCGGCGTAATTTGTGTCTTCAAAGAAATTCCCGACGTCGTATTCAATGGTTTTCCATTCCATATTGAAGCCGAGGAAGATCCCGATTCCCAGCGTCATCATAATGATCATGGAGATAAACTGCGCCTTGTAGCTCCACGCGGTGCGGAGCAGTTTGCGAAAGAGCATCACCACTCCACCTCGTCAGCGGAAAGCGGATTTTTCTGCTCTTCAATCGAGCGGATCTTTCCATTCTTGACGCGGATCACTTCGTCCGCCATTTTTGCAATGTTCTGGTTGTGCGTAACGATGACGATCGTCTTGCCGTAGTTGCGCGCCATATCCAGAAGTAGTTTCAACACCATCACGCCGGTCTCGGAATCCAGCGCGCCGGTCGGCTCGTCGCAAAGCAGGATTTTCGGATTTTTGCAAAGCGCGCGGGCGATGGAAATGCGTTGTTGCTCACCGCCCGAAAGTTCGGCGGGAAAGTTGTTCAGGTGGTCGGAAAGGCCAACTTTGGAGATCATCTCTTTTGCACCGAGCGCGTTTTCAGAAATTTCGGATACGAGTTTGACGTTCTCATAAACGGTTAGCGTCGGGATCAGGTTGTAGAACTGAAATACGAAGCCGACCGTAGAGGCACGATAATCGGCAAGTTCATTATCGGTCAGTTTGGAAATATCCGTGCCCGAAACGGTAATTTTGCCCTCGCTGGGGCTATCCAGACCACCCAGCAGATTGAGCAGGGTACTTTTTCCGGCGCCCGAAGGACCCAGAATTACAACGAATTTGCCCTCGTCAAGGGTAAAATCAACGTGATCGAGCGCGCGCAATTCATGGTCGCCGCTTTTGTAGATTTTGGAAACGTTTTCGAATTGAACGATAGACATAAAATTCCTCCGTTACATTTATATATTTCATCCGAGCGCCACGTCGAGCGCCATCATTAACGTAAATCCGAGTGCGAACATCACGACTCCGATGTTAGAGTGTTCTCCTACCGACATTTCGGGGATCAATTCCTCAACCACCACATAGATCATTGCACCCGCCGCAAACGCGAGCAGATAGGGCATTGCCGGAACAAACAACCCAGCTGCAAACATGGTCAAGAGCGCGCCGATCGGCTCGACCGCGCCGGAAAGCGCTCCGTCAAGAAACGCTTTGCTTTTCGTTTTGCCCTCCGCGTAAAGCGGCATGGAAATGATCGCACCTTCCGGAAAGTTCTGGATCGCAATGCCGAGCGAGAGCGCCAGCGCGCCGCCTGCCGTGATTTCGGCGGAGCCGGAGAGCAATCCGGCAAATACCACGCCGACCGCCATTCCCTCTGGAATGTTGTGGAGCGTGACCGCAAGCACCATCATCGTGGTTTTAGCCGCACGGCTTTTCAGCCCCTCTGCTTTTTCGGCATTCATATGTAAGTGAGGAATGATTTTATCGAGCAGGAGCAAAAACAGAATGCCGAGCCAGGACCCGATAAAAGCGGGAAGAAAAGCCCATCTGCCGCGACCTTCGCATTGCTTGATTGCGGGGATCAGTAAGCTCCATATCGACGCCGCAACCATCACACCGCCTGCAAATCCGGT
>JBGUNW010000144.1:0-2371 GCA_045117555.1 Eubacteriales bacterium | reverse complement strand
TTTTCGGTTCCGCGTTCGGCAATCTGTCGGACTTCATTAAGGCGATTTTTGATAACGGCGGCGTCTGATTCAGGAAGCGTCGCAATTGCGTCTGTCCAGTCGCGGGACGCTATTTCTTGCGCGATTTCTAACGGACGCATTTTGCCAAAAAATTCTGGAACTCGGTTCCAGACGTTTCGTCCGATAGCCGCGCCGTTGCCCGTCATGGTAAAGAGTTCGTCGCAGAAATTATCCCACATTTCTTTCGGTTTACGTTCCCCGCGTCCACGGAACCCCATAGAGCAACCGCTGTCAATTCGCCACGGCGTTCCTTCTGGATCGACAAGAATATTGCAGTCGCCGTCGCCGACGACGTCCCAGTTTCCTAAGAGAACGTCTGCGGCAAAGCCCTCTCGTAGCTTTTTCTGCATCTCCGCACGTTCGTCGTCGCTTGCGTCGTTCCACCATTCGTCGAGCGGTTTCGTATCTTTAAGAGCCGTCGCAAGTTTTACAGGCGTTCCGTTTTCGTCTTCGTAGAGTTTAAAACCGGGAACTTTTACGCCCGCAGCTTGATAGAACGCGTCGGAGTGAGCTTCGTTTGTAATATGCTCTGGCGACGCGCCATACTTCATAATATAGTGGTTGCCGTTTGCGTCTTTGACCATTTTCGCGCCGGTTGTTCCGCCAATATTGTCTCTGACGGTTTCAACGTCTGCCGCCGATTCAGGGAAAGACGAAACGTCGGGGGCGTAAGGTTCTACCTTCTTTAGACTAAAAGTTTTTTGCGGACGGACGATCGCCTTTTTCTTACGTTGGGCAATCTCTCTTTTTGTGATTTGTTCAAAATCCTTCTGGAAGTTGTCAAATAGAGCGAATACGCCTTCTTGATATTCGTCTTGTAGGTTAGACGGGAATTGGTCTTTGTGATCCGCTTTCCACGTCTCTTTACTTTGTTCAAAAGACTCGGGGATATTTTTTAACGCGTCTTCTAGTTCTGCTTGACTTGGCGCCGTTCGCACAAACTCTCTGAAATTCAGAATCCCGTCTTCATCGAATGCGAACGAAGCATAATTGAATTTGGCGACTTCGTCTTTTACAACTTGATCGCGTCTTTCAAGTTCCTCGTCGATACACATTTCGTACCAACTATAGGCGTCCTCTCTAAGCGGTTCATAATCAAGGTCATGAAACTCGTTTATTTCGTCAATCGTCATAACCTTTTTTGCTTCTTGCGCCCAGTTCTTGTACTCGACGACAAACGAATGATTGACTTCGAGATATTCTTTTTTAAGATCGCTTTTAGGCATTGATTTAAGCGACTCGGCATATGCTTTCAGATATTTCCCCTTTGGTTCAAAGCCGTTGTGAGCAAAGGTAAATTCATGGTTCTTTAACGCTTCTTTCTGCGCTTTTTCCTGTTCTTTTCGGCGTTTGATTTCGTCGTTGATTAACGATTCAAATTTTTCTAGTTCGCTGTATAGATGCGAAGTAACCTTTCCCTTTTGGTCGAGAAATTCACTTGACGACAATTTGCCGCTGTTCTCTTTTTCCCAGTCTTTTCTCCCTTGATAAAAGCAATCGAGGAGGTCGTTCTTTGCTAGTTCAAGAACAGGCGTGTCTAATACGCCGATAAGGTTTTTATATTTTTCGAGGTCTTCGGACGACGTTGTAAGCCCTTTATAGGTAAAGGTTGGAAGTTTCGTTTCGTTGTTCTTCTTTTCATGACGGTTTTTAAGTTCCTCGTTGATTGCGCCTATATACGCGCTGTAGACAGAACCGATTTCAGTAAACGCTTTGTCTCTCTTTTCGTCGTATTCTTTATTGTCGGAGTATTTATTTTTGTTCTCTTGTACCCACGCTTCACACAGATTGGCGATTAGAGAGTAAACGTCTTTCTTTTCATTCTGTAGTTCTTCTTCTTTCGGCAGTTCTTTCAGCGCGTCGCCGAACGCTTTCAGCCCGTCTTGCGTCGCCGCGTACCCTTTGTACGACAGTACGCTTGATTCGCCGCCGTCTTTACGGTCTTTTTCCTTTGCTTCACTAAGCGTGAACGGTCTTGCGGGGCCGGCGCCGTTTTTGACCCAACGAACATACTCGTTTGTCTTTTGGTCCCAGTCGTATTTATAGCCTTTGTACCATATAGACGGTTTGGCGCCGCTTATTCCAGAGACGCCTTGAACGCCCTGAACGCCTTGGATTCCTTGCGCGCCTTTTGCCCCTTGGACGCCTTGCGCGGCATAACGAACTTTAGCGTCGGAAAGAATAGAACAATAGTGAAGTCGTTTCGCGTCGAGATATTTCGCTTTGGTTTCGGCGTCGCAGTTAATCCAAGTTAAGGCTTTTTCCGTCATAACGTGTCCTCGGCAAAAGAAAAAAAGAGACGTTCTCTTTA
>JBGUNW010000143.1:0-2412 GCA_045117555.1 Eubacteriales bacterium | reverse complement strand
TGATCGGTGGTCAGAAACGGCGGGCGGGCAGGTGCCGTAGGCTTTTTTGCGGGAGCCGCTTTTTTTGCAGGTGCGGCGGGTGCCTTTCCTTTTGCGGCGGGAGCGGCTTTTGCCGACGCCTTTTTGGCAGGAGCAGATCCTTTCGTTTGTTTGGTTGCCATTTTGAAATACCTCCCGGAAACGAATTGATTTTACAACTTTATTTTATCATATTTGCATTTTTTTGTCAACTGTTTTGCATTTTTTTCGGCTCTGCAAAAGGTTTTTCAGAAATTTTGCAAGAAAAGTAATTTGGGGACTTGACAAAAAAGCGCGGTTGTGATATAATAACCGGGTAAATGAAACGGCGGCGTACGCGAGTGTAGTTCAATGGTAGAATTCCAGCCTTCCAAGCTGGCCGCGTGGGTTCGATTCCCATCACTCGCTCCAAAGGATTCTGCTTCCCAATCGGGGGGCAGAGCCCTTTCCTTGTTGGAGGATGTGCCTTTAGCTCAGTAGGATAGAGCAACTGCCTTCTAAGCAGTAGGTCGAGGGTTCGAATCCCCCAAGGCACGCCACCCGCAAAACAATTGAATATGGAGGGATTAGCACAGTTGGTTAGCGCGTCAGGTTGTGGCCCTGAAGGTCGTGGGTTCGAATCCCATATCTCTCCCCATAAAAGAAACCTCTTTTGTCTACCAAGGCAAAAGGGGTTTCTTCTTGCGTTTTGGGCAAAAATCGGGCAAATATAGGCAAAATTTGGCTTTCGGACGGTGGATCAGCCGTCCGGAAGCCCGATTTTTTCGTTTCAGGACGCGGAAACGGTCAAAAAATGCTGTACTGCCCGCCACCGATTTGTCGAGGAACGCTTCAACAACGCACCAATCAACCGTTCGTTGAAAAAATCTACCGTTTTTCAACAGCGCGGTTATTGTATTGCGGCAGGAGAAGTGTTATAATAAACGCAGAACAAGCGCTTGTTACTTTCATTTTCGAGGGAGAAAACTATGAACATTTTATTGAGTGTGCAATTAAAAAAACTCCGCAAGGAAAGAGGCAATACGCAGGAGGATCTTGCGAACTATCTCGGCATTTCCACGCAGGCAGTTTCCAAATGGGAGCGTGATGAAGGATACCCGGATATCACGCTCCTCCCGGCGATCGCCTCCTATTACAACATCAGTGTGGACGATCTACTCGGCGTGGGTGAAATCGAGAAAGAGAAAAAGTTGCTTGCATACCGTGAAAAAAACAATGAACTGTTCCGCGACGGAAAAAACTCAGATCGGGTGGCGCTATGGAGAGAAGCCCAAAAGGAGTTCCCGAACGATCTGTCCGTGCTTTACGATCTGATGTACGCTTTGTCCGCGGCGGATCAAAACGCAAACGCTGACGAGATCATTGCTTGCGGAGAGAGGATATTAGATGAATCCACGGATCAATCTTTGCGCGGCGGCGCGGTCCAATGCTTATGTTACACCTATTACTATGCCAAAAAGGATGCGGAGTCGGCAAAGAAATACGCAAATATGGCGGACGGTTATTCGGTCACGGTCGATGAAATGATGCCGTGCATTCTGGAAGGAGAGGAAGCGGTCCGATATTGTCAGTTCAACATACAACATCTTTTTGATATGGTCGGATTGAACGTGCGTATCATGTGTCAAAAGGGCGATTATTCGCCGGAGGAGCATATCAAAGCGCGCGAATTTCTTATTCATTGCTTCGATCTGCTTTATCCGGACGGAAACTGCGGTTTTTATCACTGCCGATATTCGGAGATCTATCAGGAAATGGCGGCAAACTTTTTAAAGCTTAACGACGCGGCAAATATGTTTGAGTATCTTGAAAAATCTGCTGAGCACGCGATCAGGTATGATACGCTGAAGGATGGACAGTTCACTTCTTTCTTCGTAAATCGGATCGACTTTTCTTCCATACATGCGGTCAAGGATTATACTGAAAATCAATCGGGGTTGCTTTTGAAATCCTTGAAAGGAGAGAAGTTCAAACAGTTTGAAAAGGATCTCCGCATGGCGAAGATCGTTAATATGCTGACACCCGTGGCGATTTTCTGACTTTCCCGTAATCTCTGTTTTCAAGTGGGCAAAAGGGCGTGCACCGTGCGTCCTTTTGCCTCATTCGTCATAAACAAAGATACGCCGCGGGGGAAGAATCTGACGGCATGTATCATTATGGCGGTCTTTCATATAAATCAAGAGAGGGGCTTTTGCCCCTCTCTTGATTTATATGAAAGCTTTGCCGGCCGAACCCATGCAAGTGCGCAGCACGTGCCACAAAACACGCGCCGCAGGGAATGGGCGCCGCCGGAAACTGTTGCGCGTGTTTGGGTTCTGAATCCCATCACCGGCGACGGAAAAGAAAACGATTTATTGCAAAAAATGGTGTGTCGAGGTCACGCAAACGGTCGTT
>JBGUNW010000142.1:0-3748 GCA_045117555.1 Eubacteriales bacterium | reverse complement strand
ATATGCAGGGGGCGGGGGGTCTTTAGTGAAACAAACAAACTCCCCCCCCCAGCAACCCCACCCACCAAAACAACTTTTAGGGCTTATCTATTTTTATATCAGTTTGATTATTGTGATTTGCTGCACCGACGGCGACATAACAAAATAAAAAGCCGAACCGGTGGACTGCCGCATTCGGTTGACCCATATCCCCTTATTCCAAGTTTTTAGAAATGGGGAGAGCGTTTTTAGAAATGGGGAGAGCGCGAGAGGGGAGAAACCTTTTTCCAAAAAGGTTTCTCCCCTCTCGCGGCCTTCTCCCTTCACGCCCTTTCAAACCCCTGTACAAATCCGGTCACGTCTGCCGAGCAGATATCGCCGCCGATGACGCGGTTGCGGTAGACGAGGACGTTTGCAAGAACAGTGCCTTCGTAGTCCGGGTAGTTGGTAACGGTAAAGGTGTAGCGCGTCACGTCCTTGCCCATATATTTGGAAAGGTCAAGCCCCTGCGATTTTTGAAGCTCGTTGTAGGCGGCGTAGACCTTATCGAACTCGGCGGGAATGGTCACCGTTTGCACCTCGGTCGGTTCGGCGTCCACCGTCCAGCCGAACTGGGCAAGGAAATTGGCGGCGTCGCCGGAGGAGCGCACCTTATCGTAGGAATAGTGCGTCGTTTCTGTGGCGGCGGTGGGGGAAACGGTGCCGGACGTATAGGTGGGAACAAAGGCGATGAGCGCGATGAGAACGGTGAGAGCAACGCAAACAACGCCAACCAGTTTCAGGGTATTGGCGCGAAGGGAATAGATAAACATAAAAAACGCCTCCGGATTTCCATATCGTAGTGTTAAACGATATGAAAGCCGGAGGCATTTTATGCAAAAAGGCGGATTTTAATATTGTCTGCCCCAAATGAGCATATGTTTTGCGGGTTTGCCGCAGCAAACGCAAACGTCGGAAAGGTGATCCTCTTTTTCGGGAATGCAGCGCGATTTCACGCCGCCCGTGGCGTCTTTGATCTTTTCCTCGCATTCGGTTTCGCCGCACCACATGGCGCGAATGAAGCCGGATTTGTTTTGGGCAATATCCAAAAACTCCTCGTAGGAGTGCGCGTCGTAGGTGCGGGCACGCTGATTTTCCAGGGCGCGGTTGTAAAGCTCGTCGTGCACCGATTGAAGCGCGGCTTCCACGGCTTCAACGATTCCGTCGAGCGAAACGAACTTCTTTTCGCGGGAAACGCGGCTGACCAGCACGCAGGAGTTGTTTTCAATATCGCGCGGGCCGATTTCAAGGCGGAGCGGAACGCCCTTCATTTCGTATTGGCTGAACTTCCAGCCGGTGGAATAATCGCTGTCGTCCAGTTTGACGCGGAATTTCTTTGCCAGCAGATCGCGCAGCTCGGCAGCCTTTTCCAAAACGCCCTCTTTGTGCTGCGCCACGGGAATGATCGCCACCTGAATGGGCGCAACGGCAGGGGGAAGGATCAGGCCGTTGTCGTCGCCGTGGGTCATAATGATCGCGCCGATCATACGGGTGGAAACGCCCCACGAGGTCTGGAAGGGATAGCGCACGGTGTTGTCGCGGCCGGTAAAGGTAATGTCAAAGGCCTTGGCAAAGCCGTCGCCGAAGAAGTGCGAGGTGCCGCCTTGCAGGGCAACGCCGTTGTGCATCATGGGCTCAATGGTGTAGGTTTCCACCGCGCCGGCAAACTTTTCCTTCTCGGTCTTTTTCCCGGTGTAGGCGGGAATGGCGAGCGATTCGGCGTAAAAATCGCGGTAAACGCCAAGCATCCGGCGGGTCTCCTCGCGCGCCTCCTCCTCGGTTTCGTGCATGGTGTGACCCTCCTGCCAGAGGAACTCGGAAGTCCGCAAAAAGGGGCGTGTGGTTTTTTCCCAGCGCACCACGTTGCACCATTGATTATAGAGCTTGGGCAGATCGCGGTAGGATTGAATGACGTTGCGGAAATGCTCGCAGAAGAGGGTTTCCGAGGTCGGACGCACGCAAAGGCGCTCGGCAAGTTGATTTTCGCCGCCAACCGTTACCCATGCGCATTCGGGGGCAAATCCTTCCACGTGGTCTTTTTCTTTTTGCAAAAGACTTTCGGGAATGAACATGGGCATATAAACGTTCTCGTGCCCCAGCGCCTTAAAACGGGCGTCCAGGTCGCGCTGGATCGCCTCCCAGATGGCGTAGCCGTAGGGGCGGATGACCATGCAGCCCTTTACGCCGGAGTAGTCGGCAAGTTCGGCTTTTTTTACAACGTCGGTGTACCATTGGGCAAAATCCACGTCCATGGACGTGATCTGCTCCACCATTTTTTCATTCTTTGCCATGGTAAAAAATCCTTTCAAATCAGCTTACCATAATATTATAAACCCCCTCCGGCGTTTTGTCAAGTGCCGAAGGGGGAACGAAACCGAAGATTTTGAAAAGATTTTACCTTGCCGGAACCCGCCGTGCCGCGCCTTCTTTTTCACGGCCGACGGCGCGGTATTTTTTCGAAATGGCGTAAGCGGCTGCTTTTCCGCAAGCGGCGGCAATGGGCAACCCGCCGGGCGCGCGCTGCCATTGGCCGCAAAAGGTCAGGTTTTCAATGCCGGGCACGCGGCCGTTCACCGCCGCGGGCATTGTGCCGCCGCCGAAGAGAAAGCTCATAAACGAGCCGATCTCGGCGCCGGTGTAGCGCTCGTAGGTTGCGGGAGTCCAAACGTCCAGGCAATACGTGCTTTCTTCCAACGCGGGAAATTTTCGGGTAATCGCCTCAAACACCAGCGCGGCAAGCTCCCGTTTGCGCGAAAGGTAGGCGGCGGGGTCTTTCCGCAGTTCGATCGACCGGCGGGCGGCGTCCTCGGTGCAGGGGATCATGGCCTGCAACACCGTTTGCCCCGCGGGGCCGACGGCGGGATCGTGCGAAAATTCACGCAAAAGCAGGGTTTGGAAGCCGAGTGAAAAGGCGAGCGACGGGGAAAGCGAAAGCACATAGTCGCCGCGGAAGGGGAGCGTGTCGATCTCGCAGGCAAACGCGCAATGAAAGGCCGAAAAACGGAAGAGCCGCGGGTCGCGGTAGCGTTTGGCAAAGGCCTTGGTCATGGGCATTCCCAACAGCTTTGGGAATGCCACGGCGGGGTCGGTGGTAATTACGATCTCGTCGCCGCGCGCCGTTGTTCCGTCCGAAAAACGAACTTCGGTCGCGCGCCCGTCGGCGCAGGTAACGGCAACGGCTTCCTTATTATAAAGCAGCTCGCCGCCAAGCGCGCGGAACCGTTCGGCCATCCGGCTTGCCATGGGGAGCGACCCGCCAAGGGGCAGGTCGGCGTTTCCGGCGCAAAAATGCGCCATAACGAACAACAGCGCTATTGCCGAGATTTCGGAAGAGAGAAAATCGGTCAAAAAGGCGCGGATGAGCGGGTGGCGGAATTTTGCGGCCAGTTCGCCGGTGGAAAGGCGGTAGTCGCGCAGGAGCGGCAGTCCGCCCGAAAGAAGCGAGCCGAGCGAAAGCCCGCGGTTCTTCCGCGTGCCGCCCACGCCGGAAAAATCCTGCAAAGTGCGCACGGCGCGCGAAAGCCGACGAATCTCGCGTTTGTCAACCGGGGAAAGGGCAAGCAAATCGCGCTCCACGCGGTTCCAATCCCGAAAGAGCGAAAGCGTTTGCCCGCCGCGTTCGCAGGTGTAAAGCGAAGCGGGGCGGTAAACGGGAACGTTATCGCCCAGCGCGCCAAGCTCTTCCCAAAGCTCGTAAAGCGGGGAAGACGGGTTTGTTCCGGTCAGCCAG
>JBGUNW010000141.1:0-1524 GCA_045117555.1 Eubacteriales bacterium | reverse complement strand
CATTTGATATTCACGCCGACCCGGAAAAGATCAACGCCATTTTGGATGAATCGCGCTATTCGCGCATACCCGTTTACGAGGATTCGATAGACAATATCATCGGCGTTCTTTATCTCAATCGCTATTATCGCGCGCTGATCGATCAGCCCGATCCCGCAAAGCTGGATTTGCGCGGGATGTTGATGAAGCCCTGCTTTTTGCACAAAACCATGAAACTTCCGGCGGCGCTCTCGGTGCTGCGCGAGCGCAAGACGCACCTTGCCATTATTGTTGACGAATTCGGCGGCACGCACGGGATTGTTACCATGGAGGACATTCTGGAAGAACTGGTGGGCGATATTTGGGATGAATCCGACGAGGTGATCTCGGAGCTGACGCAAACCGGCGAGAATACCTACGAGGTTTCGGGCGATATGAACATTGACGATTTCTTCTCGGAAATCGGATTTGAACCAAAGGACTTTGAATGCGAATACACCACCGTTGGCGGTTGGGCGATCGAACGGCTGAACGCCGACCCGCACGTTGGCGATTCCTTTACCGAAAAAGATGAAAATACCGAGCTTTGCGTCGTCGTTTCGGAAATGGACGATATGCGCGTTACCAAATTGACGATCCTTTGCAACAGGATCCGTCCTGCGGAAGAGGAAGACGAATAAAAAAAGAAACCCGCTCCTGCGGTTGCAGGGGCGGGTTTCGCATTGCTGAAATCAGTCTTCCGAAACGGTAACGGCGGCCGTTACGATAAACTTTTTCACCGATTCAATGCTGCTTTCACAACTTTGACGGCTGGTGTAGGATTCGCCGAGAAAACTGGGCGCCGATCCGATATTTTTCAAAATATAGCGGTAGTTTCCGAATTTGTCGCAGTCGATTAAGAAGTTGCCGACGTAGGCGGCCTTTTTAAAGGACTCGATTCCGCGGCGGCAGGCGGCCTCGGTTGAAAAATAGCGGCTGGAATACAAAATTTGCCCGTTGTTGGCCAACAGGTAAAAGCAGTAATCGTCGCCTTCGCGGCAAATTTCAAATTTGCCGGCTTTTTTAGCGGCGTCCTCGGCTTTTTGAATTTTCGCCCAGTTTACCGCGGAGGGGTCTTTCAATCCCTTCTTCGCCTTTTCAAAAGCGCGGAGCGCCTCTTTGGAAGGTGTATAGGAAACAATGCGGGCGCAGTCGGCAAATTTCTGCACCGATTCCACACAGCTGATGCATTTATCACGCGAGGTGTAGTTTTCGCCGTAGTATTTTCCCGCAAGAATGTAGCGGAAGCGTTTGTATTTGTCGGCTTTTACAATAAACGGTTCCAGTTCCACCGCTTTTTGAAAGGTTTTAATGCCGTTCAACGCGCCAAGCAGGGTAGTACAGCCGGGGCTATCCAACAACAGCTGCCCGTTGTTGGCCAACAGGTAGAAGTGGTAGCCGTCAATTTGCAACTCAAATTCGTATTTGCCAACTACTTTTGCTTTTGCGTCGGCAATTTTTGCGTCGGCCGCAACGATCGCTTTGTGAAAGGCGGTATCCAGCTCT
>JBGUNW010000140.1:0-1730 GCA_045117555.1 Eubacteriales bacterium | reverse complement strand
CCGTTTCGGAAAACGTCAGGCTTTCTTCTCCGCGGGAGCGGCGGTCTTTGCGGCTTTCACGGCTTTGGCTTTGCGGCCGCGTTTGGCCGGAGCGGCGGCCTTCTTTTCGGCAGTCTTCACTGCTTCAGCCTTCTTCGCGGCTTTGGCTTTCTTCGGAGCGGCCTTCTTCGGGGCGGGAAGTTCTTCGGGGGCCTTTTCGGCGACGAGCGCCAGAACTTTGCGCTTGCCGAGCTTCGCGAGCGCGCTGAACGCCTCGATCTGATTCGTGCGCGGACGGTTCTTTCCGATTTCCCAATGGCTGACGGTGAACGGAGTCACGCCGAGAAGAATAGCAAGCGCCTTCTGGGAGAGGGAATATTTCTTGCGGAACTTCACGAGGGATTTCGGGGAGAAACGCGCCTTGCGACCATCCGCGGCGGGTGCGGCCGCCTGCACAGCTTCAGCGGCGGGCTTGAACGCGGCGGGCGCGGCGGCCTGCTTCTTTTCAAGTTCGTTGACGCGTTTCGTCAAAGCGCTGATCGTCTTCTTCTGTTCGTTGATTTTCGCTTCGAAAGCTTTGAGTTCTTTGCGGGCCAGACGGCGCACTTCGTCCTGGAATGTCTGTTTGAAATCAGGCATGGTGTTATCCTTTCGAATGAGGATGTTGTACGTTTGTGATTGAAAAGATTATTTTGTCGTTTTTATTTTCTATAATATATCGCTCTTTTTTAGAAAAGCAAGTGTCAAATCCGAAAAAAGAGTCTTTTTTGCCGCACAAGCTTCTATTCTCTATTTTCGGAGCACTTTTTCAGATGCCGGGAAACACGATAGACAAGGCGCAATTCAACAGGATACACTAACAAAACATCCGCTCGAAACGGAAAAAAAGCCGCATGGTTGAATATCCATGCGGCAAAAGATCAAACGAAAAAAATCAGCGTCTATTGTTTTGTTTTCCGTCTGGAATCACCCATTTCCCGGCGTCCAGACCGAGCGCAAGCAGAAGCATCTGCGCACCGAAAAGAAGCATCAGAAGCGCCGCGGTCCAGGAAATAGCCGCAACGCCGATGAACGGCGCGACGACCAGAAGAACGCCGATCAGCGCCGCGACAAGTCCGGGCATCGGCATGACCAGCTGACCGAAGCGTTTCTGCGCGGAAAGAATACTCCACACGCCGGCAAAGATCAGCCAGACGCCGCAGACGATCATAAAGAACATGTCGAAATACAGCGGATAGATCAGCATGCCAATTCCGGCGATGCCGAGCAGGATAAAAAGCAGAAGAAGCGCCGCGGAAACACGCCCTTTGTTCCACGTCATCAGAAACGCCGCGATCGCGAACAGCAGAACAACGCCGCCCAGGATCATCGTGACCGTGGTCAGAACGAGAACGGGATTCACCACGCCGAGGATGCCGATCACAAACAGAACCATACCGCGGAGCAGCAGCACGGGGCGCGTGGCGTTAAACGAAAAGAGTTTCTGCGGGATCGAATAGAGGATTTCCCAGGTCCGGTCTTTTTTCATGGTGTCAACTCCATCTTATCTCTTTTTGCATGCGATTCTGTCACGAAAACAGAAGTTCCGCATATCATTCAGTCCTTGTTCGTTTTTCCGGGATTGTTCAAGCCCGGCACGCGCAGTCCGAACACCAGCACGAGCATCTCGATTCCCGAGATCAGGAGCAGGACCGCCACGATCGTGGAGAAAGCAGCCAGTCCGGCGAACGGCGCTATGACGAGCAGAATAC
>JBGUNW010000139.1:0-2167 GCA_045117555.1 Eubacteriales bacterium | reverse complement strand
GCTTCCGTGATAAGACTTTGCTTGTAAATTATACCGCGCTTTCCTTGATCGTCGGTGTGATCGGTTCTTTGCTCGGTATTGGGTTGGGATATCTCGTTTGTTATATCATCATGAACCCCAACGGCTCGATGGGTACTTATTTCGATATGCCGTACTGGACGATGCATATGCCGTGGTTTGCCTTTTTGGTGATTGCCGCCATTCTCCTTTTGTTTACGGGGGTCGGATATTTCTCCGTCGCAAAAATGCTTCGGGGCAGCGCGGCGGAGGCGCTTCGTCCTCTGATGCCCAAAAAGGTCAAAAAAGTCCTTTTGGAAAAAACGCCGCTTTGGAACAAACTCTCTTTCGGGTCAAAGTGGAATCTTCGTGATATGATGCGCCACAAGTCGCGTATGTTCATGAGTCTCCTCGGCGTTATCGGATGTATGGTCATTCTGGTAGGTGCGACGGGGATGAAGGATACCGCCACCGAGTTCGTCGACTCATACTACGACGGTGCGATGAATTACAAAACCTGTATTTATTTGGACGCTGCTCCCTCGGTTTCAAATGAAGACAGACTGTCGATCGTTGAGACGTACGGTGAAGATTTTTCCGCCACCGTTCCCGTGGAGATCGGTGAAAAAGCCGTCGGGCTCACAATTTGGTCTCTTCCCAACGATAGGATGCGCTTTTTGTCTTTGAAGGGGGAATATGTCGCGCTCCCCGACCGAGGCGCTTTCGTCTGCACGCGCTTGGCGAATGAATTCGATCTTAAAAAGGGGGACGTTGTAAAGATCAGTCCCTTTGGCAAAAGCGAGGTCTATGAACTTACCGTTGCGGGCGTTGCGCGCGCCTTGAGCGAAAGCTTTATGATCTCGACGGAGTACGCCAACGAGCTTGGCGTCGAGTTTACGCCCGATACCGTATATTCCGATAGATCCGCGAGTGAGATTGTCGTTACTTCCGCAGTCAAAAACATTCGTACGAAAGCGGAGATCGTCGATTCTTTCGACAGCTTTATGGCGGTGATGAACGAGATGATCGTTTTGTTTATCGTCGCCGGCGTGATCCTCGGCGTGATCGTCCTTTACAACTTGGGTTCAATGGGGTACACCGAACGCTATTTGGAGATGGCGACTTTGAAAGTTGTGGGATTCAACAACAAAAAGATCGCGGCGCTTTTGATCGGACAGACGATGTTGATGACGGTAGTCGGCGTCGTTTTGGGCTTCCCGCTTGGCGTGTTGGTCTTAAAATGGCTGACGGCGGCGTTGGCTTCGGAATATGAAATGGCAGTCTGCTTAGGGCCGATGACCTATCTCGTTTCCATCCTCGTAACGGCGGGCGTTTCCTTTGTCGTAAGCTTGCTCGTCGCTCGAAAGAATAAAAAGATCGATATGGTCGCCGCGCTCAAAGCGCCGGAATAAGAGTTTGTTTTAAACTAAAAACGTGGTATAATAACGGTATGAAAAAGAAGTACGGCGTCGGTGGTATGAGCTGCGCGGCATGCGCGCTCGGTATCGAAAAAAACGTTTCCCGCGTGGAGGGAGTCTCGGAGGTAGCGGTCTCGCTTCTCGATAGAAGTATGACCGTATCTTTCGACGCGCCCGCTACGGAGGAGTCCGTCCTTGCTGCGGTCACCGTGCTCGGCTATACGGTATTTACGTACGGAGAGGAGCAAAATACCAAGGAAAGCGACCGCTTGAAAAAACGCTTTTTGATCTCCCTTCTTTTCCTTTTGCCGCTATTGTGGTTTTCCATGGGCGGGATGATTGATCTTCCTCAGCCGCCCAAAACGATCTCTTACGTCATTCAATGGCTGTTGTCGCTTGCCGTCATCGTCGTCAATCGCAAGTTCTTTTCAAGCGGTGTGCGCGCTCTTTTAAAAAGGGTGCCCAATATGGATACGCTCGTTGCTCTTGCATCGACGGTCGCTTTTTCGTACAGCGTGGCGATCACCGTTATGACCTTTTTCGGTAGGGAAGGGATGGTTTTTTACGAATCCTCGGCGATGGTCTTGACCCTCGTCACCCTCGGTAAATTTTTGGAGGAAAAAAGCAAAAGCAGGACGGGGCGCGAAGTGGAGTCCCTCGTTCGTTTGCTTCCTACCGTCGTACGCGTGAAGCGGGACGGAGAAGAGGTCGTGATCTCAAGGGAAGACGTGGCAGTCGGTGATATCGTCGTG
>JBGUNW010000138.1:0-1599 GCA_045117555.1 Eubacteriales bacterium | reverse complement strand
GAGTCGCTTTCGGGAAAGCGTACCGCGTCAACGTGAGTGGCACTCCGACAGCACCGTAAACAACGCCGCGTCGCTTGCCAGCTTGCGGATGTAGGCGCGCGAATTGGTTGTGTTGACGCCGCCGAGCATCAGGCGGATGGCATACGCCTTCTCGGCGGTGCAAACGCCGAGGTACACCAGCCCGACGGGCTTTTCGGCAGTGCCGCCGGTGGGACCTGCAATTCCCGTGGTGCTGACGGCGATATCGGCGCCGGACAGCTTTTTGACGCCCTCCGCCATTTGGATGGCAGTTTCGGCGGACACAGCGCCCAAAATGGTCAGCGTTTCCTCGCTGACGCCCAGCACCTTTGCTTTTATTGCGTTGGCATAGGAGCAAACACCGCAGTCAAACACCTCGCTGGAGCCGCTCACACGCGTAATGCGCTCGCTGATTAAGCCGCCGGTGCAGCTTTCGGCGGTGGCAACGCGCAGCCCTTTTTCGCGCAGCTTTGCCACCACATCCTCCTGCAAGGTGTCCTGGTTGAGATTATTTTTACGCAACACCTGAATGATGTCGATATCGGTCAGTGTAATCAATGCAATCACCTCTGATTTTATTGTAGCATTGAATCGCGGATATTGCAATTCTTTTCTTTTTATATTATAGTAATATTGATAAACACCCAAACGAAACGAAAGGGATACAACAATGGCATGGTTTTTCAGCGGAGAGGAGCTGCTCTCCGACACCTATCTGTTAAGCGGCGAAAACCAAAAGCACGCGCGCGTGCTGCGGCTGCGCCCCGGCGAGGAGGTCACCGTTGTGACGCCCGGAGGCGAGCAGTGTACCTGCGAGGTTGCCGAGGGTGACCTGCTGCGCGTTTGCAGCCGCAAGCAATGTGCAAACGAGCCGGACGTGTTCGTCACGCTCTATCAGGCGCTTCCCAAGGGCGACAAGATGGACGCCATCGTGCAAAAGTGCGTGGAGCTCGGCGTCAGCCGCATTGTGCCGATGCTTTCGGCAAGGTGCGTGTCGCGCCCCGATGAAAAGTCGCTGCGAAAGAAGCGCGAGCGCTGGCAAAAAATCGCCCTGCAAGCTGCCATGCAGAGCCGCCGCGGCATCATTCCCGAGGTGACGGACTGCCTGTCCTTTGCGCAGGCGGCACAACAAAGCACTCAAAACGAACAGACGATTTTCTTTTATGAGCTGGGCGGTGCGCCGGTGCGCGATATTTTGTCCGGCAAACCGCAAACGCTCGGCATGTTCATCGGCAGCGAGGGCGGCTTTGAGGAAGCGGAGGTCAACGCCGTCCTGCAAAACGGCGGAAAAGCGGCAACGCTCGGCAAGCGCATTTTGCGCGCGGAAACCGCGCCGCTCGCCGCGCTGTCTATTATTATGTACCAAACAGGAAATTTTGATTAAGGAGCTATCAACATGATTGGAATTATCTGCGCTATGCAAATCGAAGCGGACGGCATTCTCGCCCTCTGCGAAAACAAGCAAACCAACGAAAAATACGGCATGACCTACACGCGCGGCACGCTCGGCAGCAAGGACGTCGTGGTCGTCGTCTGCGGCGAGGGCAAGGTCAACGCCGCCCTCTGCGCAGCCACGCTGAT
>JBGUNW010000137.1:0-2091 GCA_045117555.1 Eubacteriales bacterium | reverse complement strand
TATCTCCTCGCTCATTTTCGACTTCTGCGGCGAAAATTTACCCTGATACGTCTTGGACTGAAAGAATATCGTCTGGTAGAGTTGTTTGAGATATATCTTAATATCGTCGTCGTAAGGGGCGGTAACTCTGTTGATTATCGCCTTTTCCCTCTCCGAAGCGTTTATCGGCGTAGAGGTCTTTGCCTTTTCCAGACCTATCTCCCGACAAAGCGCCATTCTCCTTGCGTAAAGCGAGGACAACTCGTCGTCTATCTCGTCTATTCCCTTTCTCAATTCGTCTAACTTATTCATTTTCTTCTCCCGAAATTTCGTCCGCTATCGCTATTGCGACTGCGCTTTCCACAACAGGCAACGCCCTCACCGCAACGCAGGCGTCGTGCCTGCCCGTTATCTTTATCGTCGTATTCTCTTTTTTTACAAGGTCTACCGTCCTTTGCTCTCTCGAAATGGACGGCGTAGGTCTGAACGCAACCCTCATAGTTATATCCATACCGTTGGATATGCCGCCGTTTATTCCCCCGGCGTTATTCGTTTCTGCGACAACTTCGTCGCCTATATATCTCCAAGCGTCGTTAGCCTCGCTGCCGAGCATATTTCCGAGCGCAAAGCCCCTGCCGAACTCCACGCCCTTTACCGCCGGTATGGAAAAACACAGCGAGGATATTTTACCCTCTAAACCGTCGAACGTACTGTCGCCTAAACCTTTGGGCGCTCCGAAAACTATACATTCGGCAATTCCGCCGACGCTGTCGCCGTTTTCCCTCGCTTTCGCTATCTCTTTAAGCATTTCCTCGCCGCAACTAAGCGACGGAAATTCCCTTGCTTTTACAATCTCCTCTTCCGTTATCTCGCCGCCTAAATAGGATCTCCCTTTTACCTTTCCCACTTCCGAAAGATAGGCGTGTATCCTCACGCCCCTTTTTTCGAGGTATTGTTTGAGTATTCCACCCAAAACGCAAAACGGTGCGGTGAGCCTTGCGGAAAATCTTCCGCCGCCGCTGAAATCCAAAGCGCCGTCCTTTATAAACCAACAGTAGTCCGCATGCGACGGGCGAGGCTTGCCGTAAAGAGGGGAATAATCTCCGCTCCTGACGTTTTTATTCTCTATTATCGCCTTAAAATCCCCGTCTATAAGCCCGTTATCCGCATTTTTCGAGAAAACGGGCAAGTCGTCCTCTCTGCGAGGAGTTGCGTAAACGCCGCCCCCGCCTTGACGCCTTGACAGAAAACTTACGAGTTCGTCTTTTGAAAAAGAAAACTTCGGAAGTCCGCTCGCCGAAACGCCTATCTCTTTCGAGTGCGACTCCCCGAATATCTCTATCTCGAAATTTTTACCCTTCCATTTCGACATTTGCCTTTTCTCCCAAATCTTCAAAAAATCTCGGATACGATTTGTTTACCGCTTCGCCGCAAGTTACAGTCGAATCGCCCTTTGCCGCCGCTGCGAGAACGACCGCTGCCATAACTATCCTGTGGTCTTTGTACCCGTCGTAAGATCCGCCGCTTATCTCGCCGCCGATTATTTTCAAACTGTCTTCGCCGGCAAAAAACTTTATTCCGCTTACGCAGAGAAAGTCTTTTATCGCTTGAAGTCTGTCGCTCTCTTTTATTTTAAGCCGTCCAAGCCCGTATATTTTGCTTTCGCCCTCGCAACAAGCCGCCAAGGCGCACACCGTCGGCGCTAAATCCGGACAGTTTTCCAAATACGCCTCGAACGCTTTGAGTTTCCCCTTTTTTACGGTGATTTCTTCTTTGTTTGCAAAAATTCCCGCCCCTGCCGACGCTAAAATCTCAATTATTTTTCTATCCCCGTGCAAGGACTTCGGGTTTAGCCCCCTGACGGTCGCCCTGCCGGTCAAAGCGCCGAGCGTAAAGATAAACGCCGCTCCCGACCAATCGCCCTCGCACTCTACCATGTTCGGCAGAGAAAATTTTTGATTTCCGTAAACTTTTATTACGTTTCCCTCTCTTTCAAAGCGGATACCCGATTTTTCAAGGACGGACAGCGTTATGTCTATATAATTTGAACTGACTATCTTTTCCTTTAAGATTATTCTGCTATCCCCCTTTAAAAGAGGCAGGGAGAACAAG
>JBGUNW010000136.1:0-8512 GCA_045117555.1 Eubacteriales bacterium | reverse complement strand
ATAAAAATGATTAAAAACGCCCACCTTGTCCGGGTCAACAAAAGAAAGCGGCGTGCGCCCAACCGGGCGAACGCCTCTTTTTTGCGTTTGAAATGGAAGTCTTATTTCTGCAACGCTTCCTGAACGGCAACTGCAACCGCAACGGTCATACCAACCATCGGGTTGTTGCCGGCGCCGATCAAGCCCATCATTTCCACGTGCGCGGGAACCGAGGAGGAACCGGCGAACTGCGCGTCGGAGTGCATTCTGCCCATGGTGTCGGTCATACCGTAGGAAGAAGGACCTGCCGCCATGTTATCGGGGTGCAGGGTGCGTCCCGTTCCGCCGCCAGACGCGACCGAGAAATACTTTACGCCGTTTTCCACACACCATTTTTTGTAGGTGCCGGCAACGGGGTGCTGGAAGCGCGTGGGGTTGGTGGAGTTACCGGTAATGGAAACGCCGACGTTTTCCAGCTTCATAATGGCAACGCCTTCGGGAACGTTATCGGCGCCGTAGCAGTTGACCTTTGCGCGCGGGCCGTTCGAGAATGCTTTGCGCTCGGTTACCTTCACCGTTTCGGTGTAGGGGTCAAATTCGGTTTTGCAGTAGGTAAAGCCGTTGATGCGGGAGATGATATACGCCGCGTCCTTGCCCAAACCGTTCAGAATGACGCGCAGAGGTTTGGTGCGCACCTTGTTGGCGTTCAGCGCGATTTTAATCGCACCTTCCGCGGCGGCAAAGGACTCGTGTCCTGCCAAAAAGCAGAAGCACTCGGTCTCTTCGGAAAGGAGCATTTTGCCCAGGTTTCCGTGACCCAAGCCAACCTTGCGGTTCTCGGCAACCGAGCCGGGAATGCAGAAGCTCTGCAAACCGATACCGATGTTGGCGGCGGCGGTTGCGGCCGATTTATCGCCGGTGCGCTCCGCCTCTTTAATTGCAATGGCGGCGCCGACCGTGTACGCCCATTTTGCGTTTTCAAAGCAGATGGGCTGGGTTTCCTGCACGATGGTGTAGGGGTCGATGCCCTTTTCTTCGCAGATTTTTTTGCATTCGTCAATGGAGGAAATGCCGTACTGTTTCAAAACGCCCAGGATCTTCGCCTCGCGTCTTTCATACCCTTCAAACTGTGCCATGTGCGTGTTCCTCCTTATTCTTTGCGCGGGTCAATGTATTTGACCGCGCCGTCTTCCTTCGAGAATCTGCCGTAGTGACCGATGGATTTTTCGTACGCTTCGTTGGGGGTAAGACCTTTTTTGATAAAGTCGGTCATCTTGCCCAGAGAAACGAACTCGTAGCCGATCACCTCGTTGTTTTCATCCAGCGCCATACGGGTGCAGTAGCCCTCGGTCATTTCCAGGTAACGCACGCCCTTTTCGCGCGTGCCGTACATGGTGCCAACCATACTTCTTGCGCCCTTGCCCAGGTCTTCCAGACCTGCGCCGATGACCAAACCGCCTTCCGAGAACGCGGACTGGGTGCGCCCATAGACGATTTGCAGGAACAATTCGCGCATAGCGGTGTTGATCGCGTCGCAAACCAGGTCGGTGTTCAGGGCTTCCAGAATGGTTTTGCCGGGCAGAATTTCAGAGGCCATTGCGGCCGAGTGGGTCATGCCCGAGCAGCCGATGGTTTCCACCAGCGCCTCTTCGATCACGCCGTTTTTCACATTCAGGGAAAGTTTGCAGGCGCCCTGCTGCGGTGCGCACCAACCGATGCCGTGGGTGTAGCCCGAAATATCGGTGATCTGCTTTGCTTGGATCCATTTACCTTCTTCGGGCAGCGGAGCCGGACCGTGGTCGCAACCTTTGGTAACGGCAAGCTGACCTTGCACTTCCGCGCTCATGGCGTAAGGGCATTCGCTGACTTTGCTCATGTTTTTATCTCCTTAAAAAATAATTTTCGGTTCAAAACTTATTTGATCACTTCGCCGTAAACGGTGCCGAAAGCGCCGGCGGCGTTGCATTCGTCGGTATCAATATGCATAGCAAGCGCAAAATTGTCGCTCACGCGGCAAACAACGTCCTCAAAAATCACCGGGCGCTCGGTGTTCACCTTTACGCTGACGATCTGCTTGTCCTTCACGCCGAAGGCCTCTGCGTCCTTGGTGTGGAAGTGGATGTGCCGCTTTGCGATCATCACGCCTTCGGCAATTTCCAATTCGCCCGCGGGGCCTACCATTTTAATGCCGGGGGTTCCGGCAACGTCGCCGCTTTCGCGCACGGGAACGCCCGCAAGACCGAGTGCGCGTGCGTCGGTGTAGGAAAGCTCTACCTGGTTCGCCTTACGCACCGGGCCGAGAACGCTGACGGCAAGACTGCCCTTGGGGCCGACGAGGGTGATTTTTTCGTTGCCGCAGGCAAACTGGCCGGGCTGGCTCAACATCTTTTTCACAATCAGTTCCGCGCCCTTGCCGTAAAGAATTTCAACGGCTTCCTTCGTCAGGTGAATGTGTCTTGCGGAGGTTTCCACCAAAACTTTGTTTTCCATATTCGTTTCAAACCTTTCTTCCGAAATTTTGCTTTGGGTCAAACGCCCATACAAATTTATTATAACATTCTTTTTTATATTTGTAAAGATATTTTTTTCACAAATTCGGGTACATAAACGAAAAAATTTCTGTCCATACTGAAAATAGAATTTTATTATCGAGAAAGGAGCTTTCCCCTTGCAATTCACACCGCAAAACGCGTTTTCTTCCATTCCGCGCCGCCGCGGAAGACCGAGAAAAACCGACCCGACCCCCGCAACCTCCAAGGTGGGATACGATCCAAATCCCACAATCATTGACGATCCCCCCGAATGTGACGAAAGCGTTGCCCCGGCAAAGCCGACGCAAAGAAGACCGAATCCAACCCGTCTGCCGCGAAGTGCGAAATTCGGAGTTGGAGAAATCCCCGAGGACGAAGTTGCGCCCAGCCGCGCGCCCGAAATTGCAACGCCGCTACCCGATTTTTCCACCCCATCCCATGCGGAAAACCCGAAAATAGAGCCGCATTTTCCAAAAGATATGGATGGTGAGGACTTTGATATGGACGCGTCGGCATTTCAAAGCAGAATGACCGGTCAAGCAAAGTCAACACCCTTTGACCCCACCAATTTCCGTCTGCCTTCCCGTTCGGTGGCAGGCGGTGTGGATCTTCCGGTGCGTCGCCGTACCCCGTCCTTGCCCGAAGCGCCGGTTTTGCCGGGCGCGGTTCCGTTTCCGGTGAATCAAAAGGACGAGGACAAGCCCGCGCCGAAAAAATCCAAACGGGGGTGCAAATGCGACCGGGAAGAGGGAAAGGAATATTACCGCGACGGCGAGCTTTGCGGTTGGCTTTCCGACCCCGAATACGGAAACGCGCCCATGGGCAACGACCGCGAGCAGTTCCATTGCATTTCCATCATCGGGCAAATCGAGGGGCATTCGCTCCTGCCCGAAGGGCAAAAAGCCACAAAATACGAGCATATCATTCCCACGCTGGTATCGGTGGAGGAGGACGACCGCGTGGACGGCCTCTTGGTCATTCTGAACACCATGGGCGGCGATGTGGAAGCCGGACTTGCCATTGCCGAAATGATCGCCTCCATGACCAAGCCGACCGTATCTTTGGTGCTGGGCGGCGGACATTCCATTGGCGTTCCTCTGGCAACGGCGGCGAGCTACTCGCTTATTGTTCCCAGCGCCACCATGACCATTCACCCGGTGCGGGTGAGCGGCATGGTCATCGGTGTTCCGCAATCCTTCCGCTATATGAGCGAAATGCAGGATCGCATCACCAAATTCATCTGCTCCCATTCCAAGGCAAAGCCGGAGGTCATTCACGAGCTGATGATGCGCCCCGACCAGATCGCAACCGACTGCGGCTCCATTTTGGAGGGCGACGAAGCCGTGCGCTACGGCATTATCGACGAGGTGGGCGGCCTTGACCGCGCCCTGACCGTTTTGCGTGAGCTTTGCAAAAGGCACAAAAAATAGAATAAAAACTGTTATCGTTCTAAAAATATAAGAAAAAAGCGAAAATTCCGAAAGGTATTTTCGCTTTTTTTGCGGGAAACACAAACAATTCAATTATTTTTTGTATAAGCCCTTGCAACTTGTTTCTTCTTATGTTATAATTATTCTGTACGTCTATGCGCTCGCGCGTATGCGAGTGAAAATGAATCATTATTTCTATCCCGATTTCCTGGAAACCGGCCGGAAAACCGGCAACCGTTGCCGCCGCAGCGAAAAAACGCGGCGCGCCGACGGAAATGCGGGCGGTTCCGGCGGTAGAATTGGAGGCACTCTTTGGAAGAACCATCGCAAATTCCCGTTATGACCGCCGGGCAGGCGGAAGCCCGGCATTTTCTTTCGGGCGAACTGCTCGAAACCATGCATCTCGAATCCCAAAAGCCGCCCGTGGCACAGGTGTTAGCGGCAAACGGAACGGTCAGGTACTACTACGACCCCCGCTACGTGCGCGAGTCGCCGCCCGAAAACTGGTATCAGCACGCGGCCCCCGAAGAGCCGCTGATCGACCCTTTGGAATTGGAGGACGGCAGAAGCATTGGCCGGATGAGCACCAAGCGCGCCGCCCTGCTCAACTACTACACCAAGGAACGGCTGGCGCAAATGCACTACGACGTAGTGGCAGGCCCGGTCGCCTACACCAAGCGGTTTGACCGTTCCATCCTTTATTTCTACGATAAGGCCGAGGCGATCCGTCAGCCGCTCCCCTGCGTCAAATGCGGGAAGGACATTCGCTACCGCCACAAGCTCTGCCGCGCCTGTTTTGAAAAGGAGATGGATCAGCGCCGCGTTGAGGGCGACGCCCACCGCGCCGCGTATTACCATGCCAAGCGCGCAAAAACGCTCTTTTTTGATCTGGAACTCACCGGCGTTTACGACCACGACGAGATCCTTTCGGTTTCCATTACCGACGGCGCCTGCAACGTGTTGATGGACACGCTGGTGCACCCGGTGCGCAAGCGCAAATGGAAGGAAACCGAAAAAATCCACGGCATCACCCCCGAAATGGTGACCGACGCGCCTTATTTGAAGGACATCACACCCGAGATCAAGCGTCTGTTTGCCGGGGCCGACGCGGTGATCGCCTACGGCATTGCCACTGATTATAATCATATCAAATACATCTACGATACCGAAGCCGAGCGGCAAAAGCTGCGCCGCAAAACCAAGTGCGCCGCCATGGAGTACAACCGCTTCGTGCAGGAGCATCACCCGGAACTGACCCACCTTTCGCTGACCGACGCCATGGAAACGCTCGGCCTTTCGTGGAACGGCGTTGCGCATACGTCGATCGCCGATACCATTGCCTGCGCCAAGGTTTGGGAAGCGCTTTTCCCGAACTACTACGACGATTGAAAGGACGGCCGACGCATGAAAGACTTTTTATTCGGGCTTGACGGCCCGGCAGGGCGCGACGAGAACCTGGAACTTTTGACCACCGTTTACGATAATGTGGAGCTTTCGGTCCTGCGCAGCATTCTGGAAGGGGAAAACGTTCCCTATATGATCCGTGAGCGGGGCAGCGGAAGCTCGGTGCGTATCATAACCGGGTTTACCATGTTCGGCACCGACATTTTCGTTCCCAAGGCGGCATTTGAGCGGGCAAAGGAAATTTTGGAGGCCTATCGGAGTGCCGCGCCGATCCCGGAAGAGGACGAAGCGCCCGTTGAAGGATCGGAGGACGAGCCATGAAGGAAATTTTACTTTGCAAATACGGCGAGATCGTGCTCAAAGGCGCCAACCGTCGGTATTTTGAGGATATGCTTTGCAAAACCATTCGTTTCCGCGCCAAGCATTTCGGCAAATTTACCGTTACTCCCTCGCAAAGTACCGTGATCATTGAGCCGCAGGACGAGGAGGCCGATCTGGACGGGCTGTTTGAAACGGTGCTGAAAGTATTCGGTATCGTGGGCGTGAGCCGTTGCGCGGTTTGCGAAAAGAATATGGAAAGCATCGAGCGCACGGCGCGCGAATATCTGCCGCGGTTTCTGGCCGGCAAAAAGACCTTCAAGGTGGAGGGCAAACGCTCGGATAAACGATTCCCGCTCAATTCCATCGAGCTTTCCCGCGAGGTTGGCGGCTACCTGCTCTCGGAAAATCCCAAACTGAAAGTAGATGTTCACAATCCCGAAATCGTCGTTCACGTGGAGATCCGCGAGTTCGGGGCGTATCTTCACGCCGGGCAGTTCAAGGGCGCGGGCGGTATGCCGGTGGGCACCAACGGCAAGGCGCTCCTGCTCCTTTCGGGCGGGATCGATTCGCCGGTTGCCGGGTATATGATCGCCAAGCGCGGCGTGCAGATCGAGGCCGTGCATTTCGAGTCCTTCCCCTACACCAGCGAACGGGCGCGGGAAAAGGTGTTCGAGCTTGCGCGCCTGGTGGCGCAGTACGCCGGCAGTATCCGGCTCCACGTCGTTTCGCTTACGCACGTGCAGGAGGAACTGGTCAAAAATTGCGAGGAAGATTATTTCACGCTTGTCCTGCGGCGCTATATGATGGCCATTGCCAACCGGATCGCCCTGGCGGAGGGCTGCGGCGGGCTTGTCACCGGCGAGAGCTTGGGGCAGGTCGCCTCGCAAACCATGCAGGCCATCGGCGTTGTCGATCCGCTTGCCGAACTGCCGGTCTTCCGCCCCTGCATCGGGCTGGATAAAGAGGAGATCGTTCAGATCGCCCGCAAGATCGGCACCTTTGAAACGTCGATCCAACCCTACGAGGATTGCTGCACCGTGTTCACCCCGCGGCATCCCAAAACCAAACCCACCCTGGAAGGCGTGCTGGAACAGCAAAACCGCCTGCCGTTTGAGGAGCTGGTGGCAGAGGCGCTCGCCGGCAAAACAGTGGAACACATCCGCGCCGAATTTTGATGAGATCAACGCTTGAAAACAGAAAAGAGGAATTTGTTATGGAACAAAAGTACTACCACATGACCATTGCGGGTTGCGAGCGCGACCTGCCCATTTGCCCTTTGAACGACAAACTGCAAATTGCCGGGTTCGTCATTTTCGGCGATCCCGAACTGACCACTGCCTGCGCAAAGGCGCTTTTGGAACGCGCGCCGGCGTACGATTATCTCATTTCGGCCGAGGCCAAGGGCATTCCGCTGGTACACGAAATGGCGCGTCTTGCCGGCAACCAAAAATATTTTCTTGCCCGCAAAGCTCCCAAGCTTTATATGACCGGCGTTTTGGATGTGAAAGTTCGCTCCATTACCACGGCGAAGGAACAGCACCTTTACCTGGACACCGCCGACGCCGCGATTATGAAAGGCAAAAAGATCCTGATCGTTGACGACGTGGTTTCCACCGGGGAATCGCTCCGCGCCATCGAGCAGCTGGTTGAGGAGGCCGGCGGCGTGATCTGCGGCAGAATGACCATTCTTGCCGAGGGCGACGCGCAGGATCGGAAAGACCTGATCTATCTGGAAAAACTGCCGCTGTTTGACGCGCAGGGAAACGCTATTTAACCGAAGAAAGGAACCCGGATTATGGAACGAACCTACATTGCAAACGTCAAAGCGGGCGAAAAGGTAAAAATCGCCGGCTTTGTGGAAAATTTGCGCAACAAGCGCACCATGGCCTTTTTGGTCATTAAAGATATCACCGGAAAAATGCAGGTCACGCTGGAAAAAGAGAAGTTTCCCGCATTGGCCGAAAAGGTGGATACGCTTACCATTCATTCGGTCGTCACCGTAACGGGAACGGCCGTTGCCAACGAGTACGTCAAGCTGGGCGGCATTGAAATTTTGCCCGAAGAACTGGAAGTGGAATCGATCGCCGACGCACTGCCCATTAAGGACGATTCCGAGATCGACTCCAAAATGGACTTCCGCTGGATCGATCTGCGCCGCGATTGCAACCAGCTCATGCTCAAACTGCAAACGCTGCTGACCGCTTCGATGCGCGAATTTTTGGTGGAGCGCGGGTTTATCGAAATTCATACGCCCAAGCTCATCGGCGCGGCGAGCGAGTCCGGCTCCGATGTGTTCGAGGTCAAATATTTCGATACCAAGGCCTACCTGGCGCAGTCGCCGCAGTTCTACAAGCAAATGGCCATGGCGGCGGGCATGGATCGCATTTTTGAAACCGGCCCGGTCTTCCGCGCCGAAAAATCCTACACCAACAAGCACGCAACCGAGTTTACCGGCTTCGATCTGGAATTTTCCTACGTGCATTCGGCCGAGGAGGTCATGCACATGGAGGAGGAACTGCTTGCCTACGCGTTCGGCAAGGTTGCCGCCGCCTACGGCAAAGAGGTAGAGGCACTGTTCGGCAAACAAATCGTCGTTCCCTCCGTCCCGTTCCCGCGCATCAAACTTGCCGATCTTTACGCCGAGCTGGAAGCGCGTTACGGCTATACCGTTCCGGATGACGCCAAGGGCGACCTGACCACCGAGGCCGAGCACCTTTGCGCGCAATTCTCCATGGAGAAATACGGGCATGAATTCCTGTTTGTTACCGATTATTCCGCCAAGGAACGCGCCTTTTACCATATGCGCGACGAACGCGGCGTTCCCATGGGCTACGACCTGATCTGGCG
>JBGUNW010000135.1:0-4625 GCA_045117555.1 Eubacteriales bacterium | reverse complement strand
CTATAATTATATAATTGCACAAAATAGATTCGGGACGAGTAAAATTATGAAAAAACGAAGCAAAATCCTTCTTTCGGTCGTGTGCGCGGCACTGGCCGTTGCCGCAATCTGCTTTTTTGCGGTTTACTTTCTTTTTTTGCACCGCTACCGCGGTAAGGAGATCATCGCGTCTTGGAGCGAATCCGATTCCTTTGCGATTTCGGAGATCGCCACCGTGGAAAAACAAAAAGGCAAGCCGTTCGTCATTTTAAACCTTGCCGACATTCAGCTTTGCGACCTGGAAGACATCTTCTATTTAAATGAAATGAAGCGGGAAATCACCGACCTTGTTAATCGCGCCAAGCCCGACCTGATCACCCTGACCGGCGATCAGACTTGGAGCAATGAAAATTTGATCAGCTTAAAATCGCTCATTTCCTGGCTGGATTCTTTCAAAATCCCTTACGCGCCTGTTTTCGGCAATCACGACTGCGGCAACGAGCCGGATTCGGCCGTCCTCTCCCGGAACGCCTGCTGTGACCTTTACGAAAAAGGAAAGTACTCCCTCTTCCGGCGCGGGCCTTCCAACCTCGGCTCGCTCGGCAATTACGTTGTAAACGTTACCGAGGGCGGAAAGATCGTAAAAACGCTCTACTTTCTGGATTCCGGCTACGAGGATCGGATTTCCGACGAGCAGATCGCCTGGCTCCAATGGAATGCCGAAGGGTTACGCGCGGCAAACGGCGGCGAATATCCCGCCGGAATGTGCTTTTTCCACAAACCCACCCCCGAATTTGCGGCGGCGTACGTTGGCTACCGCAAAGGCAACCCCGCCGTGGAAGCGATCGGCGAAGTCTATGTGAACGATTCCCTTTCCGGCTCTCTGCAAAACGGCTTTTTTCTTGCGGCCAAAGCGGTTGGCGCGACCGATCTTGTTTGCGGACACCAACACGGAAACTGTTTTACGCTGAACTATGAAGGCGTGCGCCTGACCTTCGCCCTGAAAACCGGAGACCGTGCCTATTACTACTCGGACGAAACCGTTACCCTGGACGGCGCCACTTGCTTTGCGCTGGACGGGAATGAAACCGAAATTACCCTTTTATTTGCAAAAAAAGAAAGCTGAAAGCAGGACGTTTTCCATGAAAAAAGCGATCGTTTACGTACACGGAAAAGGCGGCAGCGCCGAAGAGGCCGAATATTTCCGCCCGCTGTTTCCGGGTTGTGATGTCATTGGGTTCGATTATCGCTCCGAAACGCCGTGGGATGCAGAAATCGAATTTCCGGCTTTTTTTGAAAATTTGAAAAACGAATATGATACGCTCATCCTGATCGCCAACAGCATCGGCGCCTACTTTTCCATGTGTGCGCCGACCGAGGAGCAGATCGACCGCGCGTTTTTCATTTCTCCCGTAGTCGATATGAAAAAACTGATCGAAGATATGCTCCTTTGGGCGGGCGCAAGCAAAGAGGAGCTGCAAACGCGCGGCTCCATTCCCACGCCGTTTGGGGAAACGCTCTCGTGGGAGTATTACGTCTACGTTTGCGAGCACCCCGCGTTTTGGAAGGTCCCTACCGAAATTCTGTACGGTGGGCGCGACACGCTGATCGACCGCGAAACGGTTGCGGCGTTTGCCGCAAAAAACAACGCCCGCTTGACGATTATGGAAAACGGCGAACATTGGTTTCATACCGAAGAACAGCTGCGCTTTCTGGACGATTGGCTCCGAAACGCGTTTAAAATAAAGGAGTAACATTATGCGTTTTCGTACCCTTCAAATGACGTTTACGGCGCTTTTTGCCGCGATAATTGTTGTATTTTCGATCATTCCTCTCCCCTTCTCTTTCCTCGGCGTTCCCATGACGCTGCAAACCTTTATGATTGCGTTCACCGGCTTTTTGCTGGGTTGGAAAATGGGTCTTGGCTCGGTGGCGCTCTACCTGTTTTTGGGCTCGCTGGGACTTCCCGTTTTTTCGGGTATGCAGGGTGGCTTTCAAAAGTTGATCGGCCCCACGGGCGGTTTCCTTTACGGGTTTTTGATTTTGGTGTTGTTCTGCGGGCTTTCTGTCCGGCTCCGGCGCCCGGTTTTGCGCTGGGTGTTCAGCATTCTTTTGGGACTCGGCGGACTTTTGCTCTGCCATTTTCTGGGAGCTTTACAACTCTCGGCAGTGAACGGAATCTCATTTTGGGCGGCGGTTGGGGGTGCTTCCCTTCCGTTTCTGCCAAAGGATATCCTCTCGGTGGTCGTCGCTTTTGTATTGGCGTTTTTACTGCGGCTCCGCATCCCGTTTTTACGGGAACCGTTTAACCGTTGAAAAAATTTAAAAAAACGCTTGACAAATTTTGCAAGTTGTGATAAAATCACTTTATCTTCCATATTTCAAATGCTTTGAAGGAATTATTTTTTTACAAAAACCGCTTGCAGAGAGCCGTTGGTTGGTGCAAAACGGCACGGTATGTAAAAAAAGTCTCGTTCCGGAGCAGAATTTCCGAACGCGCGGCACCCCGCGCCGGTAAGAAATTCCGGGTTGCCCCGTTACCATGGCAAAGGGCTTTGATTGAAGTCCTGTGAGTTGACCGCCACATGGCGGTAAACAGGGTGGTACCGCGAAAGAAAACTTCGTCCCTGAAACCAATGAAAAGCCATTGGTTTCGGGGCTTTTTATTTGCTTGATTTTTCTGTTTTTCCAAAGGAGGATTCTTCCCATGTCCAAAACCATTCAAATCGCCGACAGAACGCTTTGCCGCGAAAACGGCACGTTCAGCTTTAAAGAAAAGACCGAAATTGCGCGCCAGTTGGAACGCCTGCGCGTAGACGCGGTCGAACTGCCGGAAATTGTCAATCCGCGCGCGGATATTCTTTTGATTCGTACCATGGCGTCTTTCGTGAAAAAAGCCGTGCTTTCGGTTGCCGTCGGCAGTGACGCCGACAGTTTGAAAAACGCTTTGGCGGCGCTTTCCTCGGCGGCGCGTCCGCGTATTCGCATGGAGGTTCCCGTATCTCCCGTAGGCATGGAGTATCTGGCGCATCGCAAGCCGCAAAAAATGCTGGAATGGATTACCGACTGCGTTCAGACCGCGAAAAAAACGGTTGCCGACGTAGAATTCTGCGCGCTGGACGCCACGCGCGCCGAGCCGGAGTTTTTGGCCGAGGCGATCCGCGCGGCGGCCGATGCCGGCGCAACGAGCGTTACGCTTTGCGACAGCGCCGCGGAAACTCTGCCCGATGAATTTGCCCAATTTGTTGCATCGGTTTGTGAAAATACCACGGTGCCGGTGGGCGTTCTTTGCAATAATCGCACCGGACTTGCCGGGGCCGAGGCGCTGATGGCGGTCCGTCGCGGCGCGATCACCGTAAAAACCGACCTTGACGGTTCGGCCGTTCCGTTGGATACTTTTGCCGAAATTCTGCGCGCCTGCGGCGCCCGCTACGGGCTGGAAGCGCGCATTGGTATGACCGAATTGCAGCGCACCGCAAAGCAGATCCGCCGCATCAGCCAAAGCACGCAGGAATCCGCCGCTCTGCCCGAAGTGAATGACGATTTGATCCTGAACGAAAAAGATTCCCTGCAAGACGTGATCGCCGCCGTAACGCGGCTTGGCTACGATCTTTCCGACGAGGACCAGAAAAAGGTTTACGAAGAATTCTGCCGCACCGCCGCCAAAAAACAGGTCGGCGCGCGCGAGCTGGACGCCATTGTTGCCAACACGGCCATGCAGGTCCCGCAAACTTATCAGCTGGTCAATTACGTGGTCAACAGCGGAAATATCATTACCACCAGCGCACAAATCACGCTGGTCAAGGATGGAAAACAGCTCTCCGGCATCAGCATGGGGGACGGTCCCGTTGCCTCGGCGTTCAACGCCATTGAGCAGATCGTGGGACATCACTACGAGCTGGACGATTTCCGCATTCAATCGGTCACCGAAGGGCGCGAGGCACTCGGCTCCGCGCTGGTCCGTCTGCGTTCCAACGGCCGCCTGTATGCCGGAAACGGCATTTCCACCGATATTATCGGCGCCGCGATCCGCGCCTATCTCTCGGCGCTCAATAAAATGATCTACGAGGAGGCAGAGGCATGAAACTTTCCTTTTCCACAAAAGGGTGGCACCATTCCGACTTTGCCGATTTTTGCGCCTACGCCGAAGATTTGAAGCTGGACGGCATTGAATTGCACAATATTCACGGCGGGCTGTTTACCGACCCGCAAAGTCCTTTGCGCGACGCTACCGCTCCCGCAACGCTTCGTATGCTGCGCGAAAAGAAAATCTCCATTCCGGCGGTGGACGCGCTTGCCGATATTGCGGGCGACCCCGCGGCCGCAAAGCAGGAGATCCGCGAATGCCTGCATATTGCTTCTCTTTTTCACATCAAAGCCCTCCGTCTGCACGCAAACGCCTCCGATAACATAGAGGAAGCAACGAAAAAAACCGCCGCGCTCATTGCCGAATTGCTGCCCGAGGCCGAGGCCGCCGGCGTGCTCCTTTTGATCGGTACCGAAGGGTTGTTTGCCCGCACCGACCGATTGAGCGAGTTTCTCGGTCGCTTCGCCAGCGATTGGTTGGGCGCCGTCTGGCAGGTTTCAGCCGCCCTGTTCGGCGGTGGAGAAAGCGCCGGCGAAATTATTAAAAATCTGGGTGCTTA
>JBGUNW010000134.1:0-1715 GCA_045117555.1 Eubacteriales bacterium | reverse complement strand
CTTTTATACTTGTCCCAATAGTCTTTGTCCTCTTGACGGACTTTGTCAAAATCAATCGGAATGCCCGCATCCCAATCGGTGCAGCTTTCGACATCCGTCAGGCCGGCGGCTTCCGGATTCAACGCTGCCCCCAAATGAGCATCCGATGCTTTCGCAATGTGTTGCAATGAAACAGTTTCCCGAATGAGCTTGCGGTAGGCGCCCATGCCGAAGAAAGACAGTTTGGCCCCTTTCGGAAAATCGGCCGAAACATTGTCGGCAAGGACAGCACAATCCTTTTTTACAGGGAAAATGTCTTTTTCTAATGCGCTGACAAAGAAATAATCAATTTGGTGGTTTCCGTCGGAGAGGGATTCCGCGAACGTCGTGATACCGCCGGAGGCGGCAGGAAAAAGTTTGCGGATGCGCTCCGGCAGAAACCATGCCGATGATTTCAAGACCGGGCGGCCATCCCAATCGTCAAACGAAAGACGTGAAAGATTCCAAATCATTTCATCGGGAAGTTCACAGTCGTCGCGCGCCCAGATTTCGTTGATGGCATTTTCCTCTATCCCAAGAGCTTGTGAAAGATAGTCATGATTGACAAATAAATTGTTTGCATTGAGTTGCGGATTTTCGAAATTGACATCACGGCGTGCATCACGCCAAATTCCCCTGTAACGGAAACGGATTTGTTTCAATTCCGGTGGTCGCCCCATCAGTTCTTCGGCGGAAATTGATGGAATCGTCAGTGTCCGCACCGTGAAGAAATCGCCTTCTTTTAGATTCAGCCGTTTGGCTAACGTGGAATTGGCCCATGCGTCGTTTTCCGAAATATCTGCATTGTTTTGAAACGCAAAGAGTTCTATCTTTACTCCGGGTGGCGCGAAGCCCTTCGCATGAAGCACGCCATCCGGCAAGTCCGTCTTAATGGGAAACGGGAGGCGAATCAGACGACGGATGGATGCGACTTGCGTCTCCAGATTATCGTAAAGTGTTCCTCTGACGCTATCGCCAATCAAAAACGCCGCTGTTAGAATCGCGCAGCACAGACAGGCCATGGCCGCCAGAACGGCAAATGGCTTGCGGTAGAAAACACAATCGCGTTGAAACAAATGGAGGCGTGTCATGCTTGTTCAGCTCCGTTTGGGGCGAGATTGACGCCGTCCGGAAAGAAATCGAAAGCACGACGGTTATGCGTCGCCAGAACGATGGAAATATGGTGGTCGTGGTTGATTTGCTGGATCAACTTGAAGAAAGAATCGCTTCGTTCCGCATCCAAGGCGGAAGTCGGTTCGTCTAGCAGCAGGATTTTCGGATTCGGGAGCAGGGCACGCGCCAAGGCGACGCGTTGGCGTTCCCCTCCCGAAAGTTGCTGCGGGAAGAAACCGCTTCGCTTCTCCAGACCGAATTCCGCCAGCCATGCCAACGCCTGTTCGTGATGGTCCTCTTTTGTTCCAATCATCGATAGCTGAACATTTTCCAGCGCCGTCAACTGTGGCAAAAGTGATGAATCCTGATCGGCGAAGCCGATGGTTTGCCGCCGAAAACGACGGCGTTCCGCTTCCGGCAGGCTATACAACGACACATCATCGAAAAGGACTTCGCCCGCATCCGGCGGCTCCAAACCGTAAATGATTCTCAACAAGGTGGTTTTGCCGCTTCCCGACGGGCCGGTCAACAGTCGCGCACAGCCGGACGGGCAGGAGAAATCAAAATCATGAAACAACGCAACC
>JBGUNW010000133.1:0-4858 GCA_045117555.1 Eubacteriales bacterium | reverse complement strand
ATAAACGACGACTTTGTGGAAGCGCGGCCGCCCGTGAACGTGTAGCGCTCCTTTTCGTGCTTTAATATCATGCGGAAATATTTGTTATAGACTTTTGCAAAAATATTACTGCTGTGTATCGTCATCAATAACAATCCTTATTTCGTTGTCGTCGTGTTCGGCGTTCTCTGCTGCCTGTGCTTCTGCGATTTGCTGCTCGTTCCAGTTGTTCGGGTCTGTGCACTTTAAGACAAACTGCACTATGCTTGCGTTCGGTTCTGTTTCCCGTATACGCTTCTGCGTGTAAATGATTTTACCCTCGGCGTCGCGCCGTTCCTCGATTTCTTCAACCTTGCGCTTTTTAAGCAGCTTCTTTGCGGCCATGAGCGCCGATTTATTAAGGGCGTGCTTTTGCGACGCTTCCAGCATTGCCGACGCTTGGCGCACGGTCTTTACTGTGTCGCCGAGTTCCGTATTTGCAAGCCAGCGCTGTATTGTGTCCCGTCCTAGCCCCGTAATTTCGGCAATAGCTACGTTACTCATGCCCGATTTTGCAAGGTTTATTATGAGCTGCTGCGTATTTATATTGTCTTTTCTCGGTCGTCCTGCCATTGCGTTTCTCTGTACTGAAAATGTATTAAAATACGTGTATTTCTACGCAAATATAGTCATTTTTGCACGTTTTTTAATTATTCCGCTTTACGCTGGTACGCGTTCTTTTATGATTTTCTCTTGTCCTGTGCGCACGTTCTTTTCGATAACGCGCACGCCGTCGAACTGCTCGAACGCTTGCAGGGCGTCTTTTTTATTGCGGCGTTTATCGTAGTAGCCCATTCTAAACACTTTCGGGAATAATTCGCCGTCGGGTATTACCTCGTATTCGACGTAATAAATAGGCTTGAAATAGCGCTCTAATTCCTCGAGCTGTATATCTGTCATTTTATCCACGCTTTGCTTTCTGCTTCTTTGCTGGCTTGAGTTTCGCTTCAAGCTCTTTTAATGCCGCTTCTTTTTCCGCGTCCTTTTCGTCTGAAAGCCGCTTGATTGCCTGCCATAACGGCTCTTTGTTCTCTTGGATTCTCTGCGCCAAGCTGATAGCCTGTAATTCTGTCATAGTGTCCTTGCTCCCTTTTTTATATCCAGTCAATAACTGGCTTTGCTTTGTTGCCTTTTTCCCATACAAACCACGCATAGCAAACGGCGCTACTTGCATTAAAATATTTTTCCTCGCCGTTCAAAGCGCAGTTTATCCGCTTTGTAAATACGTATATTTTACGGGGCGGGTTCTGCTGAAATAATGCCCGCCGTTTCTCGCCCTCTAAAAACGTGAGCTTTAAGAACATAGCTACTTTGTGGCCGTCGTCGATTACTTCGAGCGCGTGTTCCACAAACTCGGCGGCGAACTTATACGGCGGGTTTGTTACTATGTCCCCGTGCCATTTCAAGTTATCGCACAGGAAGTCTGCCGCGTAGTTCTGCCCGTTGTAGTCACGCTGCACAATATCGGCGCTTATAACTTCGTAGCCGTTTCTTTTCAGCACTTCTGAAACGTGCCCCCCCCCGCAAGCTGGTTCCAAAATATCCGCGCTAAACGTTTCCCGCTTCAAAAGCTCGGCTACTGCCCGCGGGTCGGTTGCGTAGTAGTCCATTGTTTCGCGCTCGCGTGTGCTGTGGCTGCTGTCGCCGTTCGTAACATATACAGCTTTGCTGTTTCCGCTCCAATCTTTCATTTTGTCCCCCGCTGGTATATCTGTGCTTTTATCTTTTCTTTGAAGTCTTTATATGGGTCTGTGATTTCAAAGGAAAGCGTGCCGCTTCTGTTTTTTCGCATTTGCCGCAGCTTTTCTTTTTGCTCTTTCGTGAGTTTTACTTTAAGGCTTGAACTTCGCTTTATTTCTACGGGTTTGCCGTCTTGCATTATAAAAACTTTCATTTCAACCCCTCGAGTAATGTATTAAGCCCTTGCTTTATCTTGTTCAGCTGGTCGTATAAGGCAAGCTCAATTACTGGCTTGTCGCCCTCGTATATGCTTTGGCTTGAGTACGCAATAAAGAACGCCCGCGCCTTTGCGGTTGCTTCCTGCATAACTTCAAGAACGGGCTTTATTCTGTCGGCCTGTTCGGCTGCATTAAATCCCTTTACAAAATCCTGCTTGCACATTTCCCTTTGCTCGCGGATTGTAAAAATAAAATCTTTCTTTTCGGCCTTGCTGTAAGCTGCGGCGCTTTCCCATTTCTCGGCTGCGTATTCTTTCGCAAGTTCGTATTTTGTCATTCAGTCCCTCGGTAACTCTCCCAGTCCACAAAATCGACAATCTTGTCTACTTTGCGCTGGTAATATAATTCGTGTTTTATTCGCAAGAACAAATACGCCGTGAAGCTCTCTGTTATTGCAAAATCCTTTACCCGCAGATAGCGGGCTATTATGTATGTTATGGCGTTGTGCGCCTTTTCCTCTTGGTCGCACTCGGAAAGCTGCGCTACTGGCGCCCGCGTTTCCGCTTCGCTCTTTATGAACCGCTTTGCAACCTTGCAGCCCAGCTGATACATTTTATTAAGTGCTTTTGCGTCGCCTTTAATCTTGTAGTCATACTGGTAGTTTAATAGCTGCTGGTTGTCGTTCTTCGGCTCGGGGTAGTAGGGCAGCGGTTTTGTTGGTAACTCGTCAAAATTAAACTCCTGCTGTACGGGTTCCACTATTTCGTTGCATTGCGGCGCAGGGTGGCGCGGTAGCTTTGGCCTTTAAACTCTACCGTTTTCGCGCTCTCGGTTAAGCGGTCGGCGGCAGCAATTCCGATGTAGTTTAAGAAGTCGCGTTTTGTCTGATTGCTAATTAAAACGGTCGGTTTTCTTCGGTTGTAGCGCTCGTTGATAATCTGATAAAGCATATACTGTTCGTCAGTTCCAGCTACGCCGCGCCCGATCTCGTCGATAACAAGCAGCTTTGCGCGTCCGTACTCGTCCAGTATGTCCGCTTCGGTTTCTTTTGCTGTAAAACTCTTTGCGCGTCGGATTTCTTCAACGATGTTCGGGGCGAGCTTATAAAGGCCGCCGTATTCGCGAACGATTGCGCAGGCAAGGTGTGTTTTTCCAGTGCCTACGGTTCCCAGCATTATAAGCGTGCAAAACTTCCCGCATTTTACGGCTTCCAAGTATCGCCCCGCCTGTTCCTTTGCGTTTTTCTGCTCGTCGCTTTCCGCGTTGTAAGTTTCAAAGGATTCGCCCCAGTATCGCTCGGGAACGGCTTTTTTATAGCGTGCGAGCTTTTCGGCTTCTGCCTGCTTGCGCTCCATTTCCGCTATTTCTTCGTCGCGTCCCGCATACTTCGATAAATCCAAGTTCATTAAATCCGATAAGGTTTTAATCTCCATTTCTCCGCACCCCATTTATTTTTTTTGTTTTAAAAACTGTTTAATATTTCGTCGGGGATTTCGTTCTCGTTTCCCCACATTCCGCCCGCTTTGTGCCGTTCCTCTGCGTGCCGCTTTTCCCACGTCCGCACGGCCGCCCGCCAGTCTTTCATTTTGACGGCGCCCACTTTCCAGCCTTTGGATTCGTAGAAGTCGACAAACTGCTGCGCGTCTAAGCCGTTGCGCCGTTCCTTGTTGTAGGCGTCAACCTCGGCCACGGTAGGCGGCACAAACGTTGCGCTTTTCTTTTGTTCCACTTTGTCCCGCGGTGTTCCATTTTGTACCGTTTCAACTTTCGCAGGTTCGCTTTGTTCCACCTGTTCCGCTTTTGTGTACTGGTTCCCGCTGTGTTTCTTCCCAGCTGCCGCGCGTTTTTCTTTGACGCGTTCGTATTTTTCGCGCTCTTGGTCTATTCTGCGGGCTATCTTTACCCACAAAGAAAACTCAAGCGTTCCCTCTTGCAGCTGGGGCTTTTCGTCATTCAGCGCGTAATTTATAGCGTACATTGCAAAGGCGGCTTTGTAGTCGTCGGGCAAGTCGCTAATATATTCCGCGTGAAACACAAAAGATTCTCTCACTTTTCCACCCCGTATTTTTTACTTTCTGCCGCGTATATCTTGCAGCACAACTTTATTACTTCCCCAGTGTCGCCGCTTATATCAAGCTCGCCGTTACATTTCAAGCTGCACGTCATGCCGATATTGAAGCGGTGATCTATCACAAAATCGCCGTACTTTCGGCGGTTCGCAATCGTGTTCCCTATGCGGTGCGCCCCTTGTGGCTGTCCGTCACGCAGCGGCCGCCCGCAAACCTCACAAACCCCGCCGCTGATTGCCATTGCGTAGCGGCGTTGTTCTTTTTCTGCTTCTGTCATTTTTCCGCCGCCGCTGGTTGTTTAGCCACGTATGCGCAAAAAAAGACATTGTCTTTTACAATGCAATAAACTTTTGACTTGCATTTTTTGCCGTTTTTTTTCGCGCAAGTTTCACAAGATAGGCCGTACTTGTTTAGAATGTCGTTTCTGAGCTGTGATAACTCGCGGTTTATTTCATTCAACTTACTTTCCAATTTCGCTACTCCTGCAAAATTATTCCGTGGTGTGCAGCCCATACGTGCGCGGCTTCAATCAGTAAGGCGCACTCGTCTGTACTGCACTCTTTTTCCTCTTTCGGCCATACGTGCCCGTCGATAAGTTCGTAAGGGTAGCCCATTTCTTCAACGGCAAGCATTTTTACGCAGTATTTAATAGCGTCGTAGCTGTTGCTTGTTTCGTTGCATATCTGCATTATATGGCCGTTCAAGTGGTGATTTTGCGAAAACGCGCCCGTAGTCCGTGGCCGCTTCGGCGGTTGCAGGGTAAGCAATACGTAGTCGTGGTGCTTGTCCCTGCATTTGCGCAGCTCGCGTTTTATAGCTTCCTGCGCTCCGCTGTCGGCGGGCGGTTCAAACGCTATGCGCCCCGCAATATCT
>JBGUNW010000132.1:0-3510 GCA_045117555.1 Eubacteriales bacterium | reverse complement strand
TTGGCCCTCCCCCGTTCGTTTGGAACGAGCAGATCGACCGAGGGTTAGGCCAAAAGCAGGGGGGGCGTTGCGGCACCCCCTGCTTTTGGCCTACCCGACAGGATTCGAACCTGCGGCCTCAAGAGTCGGAGTCTTGCGCTCTATCCAGCTGGGCTACGGGTAGTTATTTCGTTTGGGCTCCTTTGCGGAGCGTTTCCTATTATACCATGTTTTTTTTCGCTTTTCAAGGTCTTTCTTCAATTTTTTGCCGTTTTTCCTTGACAAAATTCCCGTTTTAAAATATAATGGTATATATTTGTATATCCGATCCCGTTATTCCGTTGTTTGAAAGGAGCTCCTTTCTATGGAAAAAAATATTCCAGAATTGTTCGGCTCTATGGTCTTTAACGACGATGTGATGCGCGAACGGCTGCCCGAGGGCGTTTATGCCTCGCTCTCCAAAACCGTTTCCTCGCGCAAGCCGATCGACCCTTCCATTGCCGATACCGTTGCCGCCGCCATGAAGGATTGGGCGATTGAAAAAGGCGCTACGCATTATACCCACTGGTTCCAGCCCCTTTCGGGCATGACCGCCGAAAAGCACGACGCTTTTATTGCCCCCGTCGGCCCCTGCCACGTGGTGATGGAGTTTTCGGGCAAGGAACTCGTGCGCGGTGAATCCGACGCCTCCTCCTTCCCTTCCGGGGGCTTACGCGCCACCTTTGAAGCGCGCGGCTACACCGCGTGGGACCCCAGCTCCTACGCCTTTGTAAAAGGACAAACCCTTTATATTCCCACGGCGTTCTGTTCCTACACCGGCGACGCTCTGGACGCCAAAACCCCGCTTTTGCGCTCGATGAACGCCCTTTCCGACCAGGCCGTTCGCATTCTTCGCCTGTTTGGCGACGAGGCCTGCGACCGCGTGGACGTTTCGATCGGCGGCGAGCAGGAGTACTTTTTGATCGACCGGGAACGCTACACCCGCCGCCCCGATCTGATTTTTACCGGCCACACGCTGTTCGGCGCGCCCGCACCCAAGGGGCAGGAGCTGGAAGACCACTACTACGGCCCCCTCAAAACACGCGTTGCCGCCTATATGTCGGATTTGGACGAAGCACTCTGGGCGCTCGGCATTCCCGCCAAGACCAAGCACAACGAGGTTGCCCCCTGCCAGCACGAGCTGGCGCCGGTCTACTCCGCGGCCAACATTGCCGTTGACCAGAACCTGCTGATCATGGAGTTTATGAAAAAGATCGCCAAAAAGCACGGGCTGGTCTGCCTGCTCCACGAAAAGCCCTTTGCCGGCGTGAACGGTTCGGGCAAGCACAACAACTGGTCGCTCACCGCCAACGGCAAAAATTTGCTGGACCCCGGCAAAACCCCTGCCGAAAACGCGCAGTTCCTTTTGATCCTTGCCGCCGTGATCAAAGCGGTGGACGACTACCAAGACTTGCTCCGCCTTTCGGTGGCCTATGCCGGAAACGATCACCGTCTCGGCGCGAACGAGGCCCCGCCCTCGATCGTTTCGGTCTTTTTGGGCGAAGAGCTGCGCGGCGTGATCGATTCGATCGTGTCCGGGACCGTTTACCACAAGCAAAAACGCACCATGATGGATTTGGGCATTCCCACCATTCCCATTTTCCGCAAGGACACCACCGACCGCAACCGCACCGCTCCCGTTGCCTTTACCGGCAACAAGTTTGAGTTCCGTATGCCCGGCTCCTCGCAAAATCTTGCCCTGCCCAACACGGTGCTCAACACCGCGGTTGCAAACTCCTTCCGCGCTTTTGCCGACGAGATCGAAAAAGCAACCGATCGTCCCGCCGCTATTGCAAAGGTCATTCGCGACGCTTTCGTCAAGCACGGGCGCATCCTGTTTGAAGGCAACGCCTACTCGGAAGAATGGCGCAAAGAGGCCGCCCGCCGCGGGCTTTGCGACCTTCCCACCTCGGTGGACGCCTACAAAACCTTCCTCGCACCCAAAAATATTGCGCTGTTCACCTCCTTTGGCGTGATGTCCGAGGCAGAAATGCGCTCCCGCGAGGAGATCTTGTTTGAAAACTACGCCAAGATCATTAACATCGAGGCGCTGACCATGCTGACCATGGCCTCGCGCAACTACGTTCCCGCCATTGAGGAATACCTTGCCGACCTTGCCCTGGCCGCTCAACGCAAACGCGCGGTTATGGAAACCGCCGACTGCACCGTGGAAACCGATCTGATCGCCCGTCTTTCGGCGCTCAACACCAAAATTTACGGCCTGATTGCCGAATTGAAAACCGCCGAACAGGACGCCGCCAACACCGAGGCGGTGCAGGAGCGCGCCGAAAAGTACGCAAAAACGGTGCTCCCGCTCATGAAATCGCTGCGCGCCGCGGTTGACGATGCCGAAACGGTCACCGCCGCCGGCCGCTGGCCTTTCCCCACCTATATTGATTTGATGTTCCGGCTGTAACCGCCGCAAAAGGTTACAATTTTTCCCCGCGTTTTGGGTATTGTTTAGGAGTTGCTTTTATTATGCTTTGGTTTTTTCTGATTTTTTCCACCCTCTCCTGGGGCATTGCCGAAATCTTTTATAAAAAAGGAAGTTTGGCGCGCGAAAAGTATTCGCACCTGAAAACCACCATCCTGGTCGGCTTTTTCATGGGCATTTACGCCACCGTCATTCTGTTTACGCAGGATATTGACCTTGCCGCTTTTCCCAAAAACTTCCTTATCTATCTGCCGGTCTCCTTTTGCTATATCGTTTCCATGACCTGCTCCTATTTCGGCGTGCGGTTTATTGAGGAGTCTATTTCCGACCCGATCGAAAACACGTCGGGCGCGCTCGTTCCGGTGCTTTGCGCCATTTTTCTGCACGAGGTCATCGAGCTTCCGGCCGCCATTTGCATTGTCGTCATTGCCATTGGCATTCTGTGCGTGGGCTTTTTCGATAAAAAAGGAAAATCCGACCGCCACAAAAAATACGGCAAAAAGCTCGCCGTTTTCGCGATCGCCATGCCCTTCTGCTATATGATCCTGGACGCCGTCGGCACTTTTTTGGACGTCTTTTACACCAACGACGTGGAAACCACGCTGCTTGTGAATGTGACCGAGGAGAACCTGGAACACACCGCCAACTGCGCCTACGAGTTCACTTTCCTGCTCGTTGCCATTGTGCTGTTCATCTTCCTGAAAATCAAGGGTGAAAAGCTCTTCTCGCTCGGCGCCGCCGAGCCCGCGATCGAGGGCGGCGTTGTCGTCAAACAAAAATGGTACCAAAAGGTGCTTTCGCAAAAATGGAAGATCCTTGCCGCCGTTTTTGAAACCGCCGGACAGGCCACCTACCTGTTCGCACTTTCCGAGGGCGAAGGCATTGCCGCAGTGATCCTCGGCGCGGGTACCGTGATCACGTCGCTCATTCTTGCCCGTATCTTCTTAAAGGAAAAACTTTCGGCCTTGCAATATCTCTTTATCGGTATTATCATGGCCGGCATCATCGCACTTTCGTTGCTTGGGGTGTAGGGGGAGGAGAAGGTCGGGGGGGGGGGG